>NZ_JAQFCE010000017.1:0-78313 GCF_027690675.1 Bariatricus sp. TF06-38A | reverse complement strand
CTACTTATATGATTTTATAATTTATCTTTAACTGTTAATGACCTTCTCTCTTTGTACATTATTATAACAGAATATTGTACATTTATCAATTTGCAAACCTGATGGAGTAGATCACTAACTTCTTTCTTCATTTTCCAAAACCTTCTGCTGGTATCTCATGTCTGCCACCGTGTACACTGTGATGAAAGCCTTCGGATCAAGATTATTGATGTAATTCATGAGTTTCTGATACTCATTTTTATCTACGATCGTAATAATCTCGTGTCTTTTATCTAAATTGTACGCTCCGATGGCATCATAAATGGTTGCTCCACTATGCAGCTCATGCAGAATGAAATTCCGAAGTTCTTCTTCATACTTTGTAATAATACATACTCTTCGTTTCAGATTCTGCCCGAAGATAAAATGGTCTACCACCATCCCATTAAAATAAGTACCAAGGACGCTTAAAACCACCGTCTTCTTATCATATACAAGTGCTGCCGAAAGCGCCACACACATACCGGCTAAAGACATGGCTTTCCCCAATTCGATGTGCAGATATTTATTCATGATCTTAGCCACAATATCAAGTCCGCCGGAAGAAGCATTCATATTAAAGAGAATACTGAGTCCTACACTGACTACCAGAACATAACAGAGGACATCCAGTTCCTGGGTTTTTGTCAGGGAACCAATATTCGGGAAAATCCGTTCAAAAATACCGATAAATACCGGCAGTAAGATACTGGTATACACGGTTTTCGTACCAAATTCCCGTCCACATGTTATGAATCCGATGATCAAAAGAACAACATTCAGGACCATCGTGATCACTGAAAGCGGTAAAGGTATAAAATTCGTAAGAATAATTCCAAGACCGGAAATACTGCTGACCGATGCATGGCTCGGCACCAGAAAGAAATAAACCGCTGCAGCGATAATTGCCACTGCAGCGGTAAGTGTAAATAGTTCCCATACAACTTCTTTGCAATTGATTTGTTTTTTCATCCCCAAACCTACCCTATCATGACATTTTTATAGAACTGCTATTTTACTTCTCTGCTCGGAAGGACTTGCAGTGCTATATATACAAGTATAGCGTATGCACAAAAAAATTGATAGTATTTTTTAATTTATGTAAATTTTATTGAATCCTGTCTTTTGAATCTTATTCAGCAATTGCATTCCCGGTGTACAACTGATAATATTTTCCCTGTTCTGAAATCAGTTGGTCATGGGTACCTCTTTCGATAATGCGTCCCTGTTCCAGAACCATGATACAGTCGGAATTCCGAACCGTAGACAGACGGTGTGCGATCACAAACGTAGTACGTCCATGCATCAGTCTGTCCATGCTTTCCTGAATAATACGTTCAGTACGCGTATCAATAGAGCTTGTAGCCTCATCCAGGATCAGTACCGGCGGATCTGCAACTGCTGCTCTGGCAATTGCAAGAAGCTGTCTCTGTCCCTGGCTTAAGTTTGCCCCATCCCCGGTGATGACCGTATCATATCCTTCCGGAAGTCTGCGGATAAATCCATCTGCATTTGCCAATTCTGCTGCTGCAAAGATTTCTTCATCTGTTGCATCCAGTTTTCCAAAACGGATATTGTCTTTTACCGTTCCTGTGAACAGATGTGTATCCTGCAGTACAATTCCAAGGGAACGTCGCAGATCCGCTTTCCGAATCTTGTTTATATTAATTCCATCGTAGCGGATTTTTCCATCCTGAATATCATAAAACCGGTTAATCAGATTTGTAATGGTTGTTTTTCCTGCTCCTGTCGAACCTACAAAGGCAATTTTCTGTCCTGGCTCTGCATACAATTTCACATCATGAAGCACGATCTTATCATTATTGTACCCGAAATCCACACCATCAAATACTACATTTCCCTTAAGCTCAATATAATCTACCGAACCATCTGCCTGATGTGTATGCTTCCATGCCCAGCATCGTGTATGTTCCTTACATTCTATAAGTTTTCCATTTTCTTTTTTCACATTGACCAGAGTCACATACCCGTCATCTACTTCCACTTTCTCATCCAGAAGGGTAAAGATACGCTCTGCTCCTGCAAGTGCCATTACAATAGCATTCATCTGCTGGCTGACCTGGTTGATCGGCATACTAAAGCTTTTATTGAATGTCAGAAAGCTTGCCAGTGCACCCAGTGTAAATCCTCCCACACCATTCAGCGCAAGGGCACCTCCGACAATCGCACAGACTACATAACTGATATTTCCGATCTGCGCATTCAAAGGTCCGAGGTAGTTTGCATAGGTATTCGCACGGTCTGCGCTTACAAAAAGTGCCTCATTCAGTTCTTTAAATTCTGCCTTACTTTCTTCCTCATGGCAGAAGACCTTGACAACCTTCTGCCCATTCATCATTTCTTCAATATAACCATTGACTTTTCCAAGATTTTTCTGCTGTTCCAGGAAATATTTCCCGCTCTGTCCGGCGGCTTTCTTGGTACCAAATATCATAATTGCAACCATGATCATCGTCACAACCGTAAGTGGAATATTTAAGATCAACATACTGACAAATACACTGATGATCGTAAATCCGCTGTTGATGATCTGCGGAATACTCTGGCTGACCATCTGCCGCAGGGTATCGATATCGTTCGTGTAAATTGACATGATATCACCATGTGCATGGGTATCAAAATATTTGATCGGCAGCTTTTCCATATGTTCAAACAGCTCATTACGCATATTCATCATCATTCCCTGTGTCACATTGATCATGATACGGTTATATGCGTAAGTCGCAACGATTCCGATTCCGTAAAATACCGCAACCCTTTCAATTGCATGTGCAAGCGGTGAAAAGTTCGGTGTACCGCCAGACAGCAGGAACGGTGTAATATATTTGTCGATCAGATCTCTTGTAAACATCGTTCCCTGCACATTTGCGATAACTCCTACAAATATAAGGATAAATACTGCAATACAATGAATTTTATAATCACGGAAAATGTAGTTTATCAGACGCATCAAAAGTTTCCCCGGATATTTCACTTTATTCTGTGGTCTTCCCATCGGTCTTGGCATTATGCTTCACCTCCGTTTTCATCAAAATCTCCTCTGCCCTGAGTCTGCAATTCGTATACTTCGCGGTAAATTTCATCGGTCTTCAGCAATTCTTCGTGTGTACCAAATCCATGAACCTGCCCTTCATCCATAACGATGATACGGTCTGCATCCTGCACACTGGATACACGCTGTGCAATGATCAGCTTTGTTGTATCCGGGATTTCTTCACGGAATGCACGGCGGATCTTCGCATCTGTAGCAGTATCTACCGCACTGGTACTGTCATCCAGGATCAGGATCTTCGGTTTCTTAAGCAGTGCTCTTGCAATACACAGTCTCTGCTTCTGACCACCGGATACGTTGTTTCCTCCCTGTTCAATGTGGGTATTATATTTATCCGGGAAACGCTCAATGAATTCATCTGCACATGCAAGCCGACATGCTTCCATACATTCTTCGTCGGTCGCCTCTTTGTTTCCCCAGCGCAGGTTATCCAGAATACTTCCGGTAAACAGTACATTTTTCTGCAATACAACAGATACCTGGTTTCTCAGTACTTCCAGATCATAATCCTTGACATTCTTTCCGCCAACCAGGATTTCTCCGCCTGTCACGTCATACAGACGACTGATCAGATTCACCAGACTCGTCTTCGCACTTCCGGTTCCTCCAATGATGCCAATCGTCTCACCGGAATGGATGTCCAGATTGATATTCTTCAGGACTTTCTCTGCACTGCCTTTTTTGTAAGCAAAATCTACATTCTTAAATGAAATACTTCCATCTGCCACTTCATAAAGCGGATGTTCCGGATTATGGATATCGCTGGTTTCATCCAGTACTTCTGCTATACGCCGCATACTTGCCATACTCATGGAAATCATGACAAATACCATAGACAGCATCATCAGACTCATCAGAATGTTCATACAGTATGCAAGAAGACTCATCAACTCTCCTGTTGTCAACGATTTCACTACGATCATCTTTGCACCAAACCAGCTGATCAGGATGATGCAGGTATAAACAGTGAACATCATGATCGGTGAGTTCCATATAACATTTTTCTCTGCTCTTACAAAAATATCGTAAATATTCTTACTTGCATACTGAAATTTACTTGTTTCCTGTTCTTCTCTTACATATGCTTTTACTACACGGATCGCAGATACATTTTCCTGAACGGATGCATTTAAAGCATCATATTTTGGAAATGCCTGCTGGAAATAAGCCGTTGCATGACGAATGATAAAGAAGAGGATCACTCCCAGGATCACAACTGCCACAAGGTAAATACTTGCCAGTCTGGCATTGATCATAAATGCCATCACCATTGCACAGATCATACTTGCCGGTGCTCTCATCATCATACGCAGCATCATCTGGTACGCATTCTGCACATTGGTCACATCTGTTGTCAGACGTGTAACCAGACCTGCTGTACTGAAATGATCAATATTTGCAAACGAATAGGTCTGGATCTGATCGAACATCTTATTTCTCAAATTCTTCGCGAACCCGGTCGAAGCCTTTGCTCCGTATCGTCCTCCTGCCATTCCGGCAAGCAGGCCACAAAATGCAGCCACGATCATAATTCCACCAACTTTGTAAATATGGTGAATATCTCCGGTATTGACACCCTTATCGATAATAGATGCCATCAGAAATGGAATCAATGTCTCAAACAATACTTCCAGAATCATAAAAAACGGTGTTGCGATCGATGCCGCTTTATATTCTTTTACTTCTTTTAATAAAGTCCGAATCATGAATTCTCTCCTTTCATTTTTTCCATATTGTAATAAACTTTATCGATCACATGCATAAATGCATGTAATTCTTCTTCTGTAATGCCTTCTTCCAACTGCGCATCCATTTTCTGAAAAATTTCTCCCAGTTTTTCATGGTTTTCCCGTCCTTTTTCTGTCAGCATTACTTTTTTCAGACGCGCATCATTTGCAACCGATGCACGGCAGATGTACCCTTTTTTCTCCAGAGTCTGGATAATATTTGTTACCGCTGAACGGCAGATACCAAAATACTTTTCTATATCTTTCTGATAAATTTCCTTATCCTGATGTTCATATAGATAACGTAAGATCCAGCCATGCATCAGGGCAATCTCATCCAGTCCTTCTTCTTTTACACGCATTTCCAGCAGTTTTGAAATCGAACGGTCTATCCGGTGCACCTGATGTCCTACGTGGATTCGCTCTTCACATCCTTCACACAAATGACTTTCCTCCTTCCACTTTTTGCTTCTTCAAAAAAAAGAAAACTGTTCACGAATAAATTGTTCATTCGTAAACAGTTTAATCCTAAACAAGTTTATCACAGATATTTCCCTGCTGTCAACCTGCTATTTACTATTTTCCATCCAATCAAAAAGCTCACAGTTTTTTGCGATCAAAACCGCTGAAACCGGCATTATCATTGTGCAGGAAATTGCTCCAAAAATCATGGAAATACAGTTCTGAAAAAGAATTTTGGAGTTAAGCAACAACTCAATGGAATAATTCTGCATTCTCAAATACGCAAATAACAACAGCGATTCTCCCAGATATGCAAACAATAACGTATTAACCGTTGTTCCGATCACATCTTTTCCAATCTTCATTCCACTTTGAACCAGTTTGTTCATTTTGATATCCGGCTTATGACATTTCACCTCATATACGGAAGTTGTTACTGTCAGTGCCATATCGATCACAGCTCCTAACGTGCTGAGTACAATTACGGCTGTTGCAACCTTGGGCATACTGATATCCAGGTTCATATTATAATAGAAAACATCTTCTCCGGCTGCCTGGATCTCATTCAAGCCTCCCGCCCCGCTTTTCCATACGACCAGATAAATAAATGCAAATAACACACACATTGTAATTGCAACCGCAAGAAATGCACTCCAGGTTTTAATATTCGTCCCATTTTGATAAAACAAAGTGATACAGGAAATTAAAATTCCTGCACCGGCAGTAACCAGAAACACGGGTGCTCCGACGGCATAAAGCCAGATTGCAAGACTCAGGCACAAAATATTTCCCGCCAGAGCGATCAGAGACATGGCGCCTCTGTCCCCTCCAACAAGCACTATTACTATCATTAGAATCAGTCCCAATATGATCAACATCTTTTTTCCCTCTTTTTCACAGATAGTTTCATCATAACTGCTGTTATGAAAATAGACACTGGGATCGCCAGTACAATTCCGATACTTTCTACAAAGAAACGGCATAATTCACATGGAATATGCAATTTTACAATGGTAACAAAACGCACCTCATTGTTCATCCGGATCAAACATGTAGGGATCAGACCGCAGCCAAACACAAACAACAGCACATTGATCATTGTTCCCATAATGTCATATCCGATCTCTCTGCCCGAACGGAAAAGTTCCACAAATTTTACTTCCGGTTTCTGCTCAACAATCTCGCTTAAAGCCACCGATATGGCAACCGCCACATCCATGATGGCACCGAGTCCTGACAACAGGATCTCTGCATGGAAAATTTCATCCGGATTATCAATACTGCCCAGATATTCCATCGTCGAATAATCCAGTTCTTCCATATGCTGCATAACAAGATCAAATATCCCCATGATCATAAGCAGGACACATAGTGTTGTCAATAATGCGGCAAAAGTTTTCCTGTGGATTCCATTTAATCCAACAAGCGTTACCACTGCAAAAAAAAGGATCAGTCTGCTACATACACTTAGAATTTCCGATGTGTCATCCGCCGTCCAGAAACCGATCACAAAAATCAGGATATTCATCATTGCTGTTATGATCGTCAAACCGCCCTGCCGTCCGGCAATCCCAAGGAGCAGAAGTGCAAGGAAGCCAAGCATAACAACCAGCATCGTATCCCGCTTTACTCCAATGATCGATGATCCCTTATAAAACACCCGGTCACCTTTATGGTATTTTTGGTCAGCCATTTCTGTTGTTGTGTATTCATTGGCAATCCGGACTTCTTTTCCTTTGTCTTCTCCGTTTATGATTTTGCCATAAAGACTCTGCTTATATTTCGTTTCTTCTGTTCCACGTGTACTTTTGCTTTTCCCTTCTACAATTGTCACCACTTTTGTCACTTTCACGATCGGTGTCTGATACAGCCAGGCATCATTCATGACAAACAGAATTGCCAGCAGATACAACACACCTGCCACACAATAAAATCTTCCTTTTTTGTTTTTCATCAAATATCTGCTAATCTTTTTCCCGTATTCCTTCATGATCCATCTTTTCTCTTCTTATTTTTTATCTGCATATCCGCATCTGTGATCCTGCAATACAAAGTCTCATCATTTGGTTCTTTATATGTCTCGAACGTTCCCTGAACGATAATTTCTGTTTCCTGTTCCAGATAATCTTCATCCGACAAATGCAGCATAATAGCTTAATCCATAATCATCTACCAGATAACGGAATGGAAAACGATCACCAAACAGCAGTGTTTTCTGTGACGCGCCATCAACAACTTCCTGATACTTAGCATCCAGGTCTTTCAGCTTTTCACTGTATGCAGATGCATTCTCCTGATAAATATCCTTATGATCCGGGTCTGCTTTTTCCAGCGCGTCTGCAATTTCCTTACTCAGCACTTCTGCATTTTTTACAGACAGCCATACATGCTCATCATATCCAAAGGAAAGGTATGACTTTTCATACCCTTTCTGCTTTATAAAAAGTTTTATTCAATCATTTAATCTTACCTTTTGATGAACTAACGAAATCGACAAAATGATCCAGAACCCCGGCAAAATAACAGTTTCTGCGATAAAGATCACCGGACTGACAAAAAATCCTACTGCAGGTGTTGTTCCCAGATTCCGAAGGACCTGCTTTGCCTGATGAACGCAGGCACAGATCGGGCAGTCCTTTCCCGTACAGTTATGATCTTCCTCTCTGGCAACATAAAAAAGAGAAGCAAAGGTTACAAATATAAGAAAAATACATATAACCGCTGCCATACTTTTTTTCTTTCCTGTATCCATCTCCTTCTCCTTTCCCAGATTTCATCTGTTAATAAATTTTATTTATTCTTTCTTACTGCATTCACCGCAGATTCCGTAAAACACAGTACGATGCGGATCCATCTGAAAATCATGATGCTGCTGCATATGCTGTTTTAAGCTTTCTATCTCATTGCACTGTAAATGGATCAGCTTTCCACATTTCTCACATTTACAATGATAGCAGTTTTCATATTCTTCCCCATGATCTCCGATATATTCAAAACAGGCACTGCTCGAACCGTCTATTACATACTTCGCGACCAGACCTTCTTTCACCATCTTCTCCAGATGACGGTAAATGGTCGTGGTTCCGACGGAAATCCCTTTTTCCCTGAAAAAATCGCAGATTTCATTCACTGTAACATGTCTTCCCTGTACCGATTTCAGGAAGGTAAGTATTTCGGTCATTTGTTTTGTTTTATATGGTGCTTTTGCCATACTGACCTCCTCCCTTCAATTTGAAAATCGTTTTCATTTTATCACATTATTTTTATATGTCAATGAAATTTGAAAATGTTTTTCATTGTTCAAAAAAAACAGAAGCACCACACACAGATTACTCTCTGCATTGCGGTGCTCCTGCCTCTTCCTTTATTTAACCTTTTTCAATTTCTCTGGTTATTTTCTATTCGAATGACTGCTCTGTACGGTTGATGATCTCATCCTGAAGCGGTTTGCTTAAGTTACGGAAGAAATCACTGTATCCTGCAACACGCACGATCAGATCTCTGTAATCTTCTGGATGCTTCTGCGCTTCCTGCAGAGTCTTTCTGTCGATAACGTTGAACTGTACATGATGTCCATCCATTGCAAAGTAGCTGCGGATCAGACTTGCCATATTGTCAAGACCCTTCTCTCCTGCTACAACGTCCGGTGTAAACTTCTGATTCAGAAGTGTTCCTGCTGTAGCAAGATGATCCATCTTAGCGCAGGATTTGATAACTGCTGTCGGTCCGTTCACATCTGCGGATTTCTCCGGTGAAATACCTTCTGAAACCGGGATATGTGCTTTACGTCCGTTAGCTGTTGCTCCGATCACATCTCCGAAGTAAACATGGCAGGTTGTAGGAAGCATATCGACTCCGTATTTTCCGCCTCTCATAGTCGGACGTCCTGTGATCAGGTCATGATACAGATAGAATACGTCCTGCATCAGATCATCTGCGTAGTCATCATCATTACCATATTTTGGTGTCTTATCGTGTACCATACGATAGATTGCATCGTATCCTTCAAAGTTATGATCCATTGCTTCGATCAGTTCTTCCATTGTGAAGTTCTTCTTATCATATACATTGTATTTAACAGCTGCGATACAGTCTGTAACAGTTCCAATACCAACACCCTGAATGTAGTTGGTGTTGTATCTTGCTCCACCTGCATTGTAGTCTTTTGCATTACTGATGCAGTCGTTTGTTACAACGGAAAGACACGGTGCCGGCATGTTTTCTGCATATAATCTCTCGATTACATTGTTTCCACGGATCTTGATATCGATGAAATGCTTCATCTGTTTCTTGAATGCATTCCACAGTTCATCAAATGTCTTAAAGTCTTTTGCATAACCAAGCTTCAGTCCGAGCTGTTTGCCTGACATTGCATCATAACCGTTGTAAAGAGTCAGCTGGAAAATCTTCGGAATATTCATATAACCGGTCAGGATATATGCTTCACTTCCCCATGCTCCTGTCTCTACACAACCTGAAGATCCACCACGACGGGCATCTTCCAGAGATTTACCTGCATTGACAAGTTCCATGATCTGGGCTTCTGTATTATAAAATGCTGGCTGTCCCCATCCTTTTCTTGAGATTTCGCATGCTCTCTTAAGGAAACGTGCCGGTGTTTTCTTGCTGATGGTTACATTAGAGTTCGGCTGTACAAGCTTCATCTCATCCATACAGTCAAGGATCAGGTAGCTGACTGCATTTACACCGTCTTTACCATCTGGTGTAACTCCACCTGTATTGATATTCGCAAAGTCTACATAAGTAGCACTTTCTTTTAAGGTAATACCAACCTTAACCGGTGCCGGCTGGTTGTAGAATTTGATCCATAAGCATTCAAGCAGTTCTTTTGCTTTCTCGTCATCAAGGATTCCTGCTTCTGTATCTGCTTCATAATAAGAAATCAGATGCTGATCCAGACGTCCTGGACTGAATGCATCCCATGGGTTCAGTTCTGTTGTAACTGCAAGATGTGTAAACCAGTATAACTGGATTGCCTGCCAGAAGGTCTGCGGTTTGTGAGCCGGTACAACTTCCAGGTTGGCTGCGATCTGCTCTAATTCTTTCTTACGAGTAGGATCTGCTTCTTTTTCTGCCATTTCAAGAGCCAGTTTGTGATATCTCTCACCAAGGATGATTACTGCATCACATGCAATATCCATCGCTTTGAGTTCTTCCATTTTATCGGTAGCTTCCGGATCATTCATGAAATCCAGCGCATCCATAGTCTTTTTGATCTTTTCTTTGTATTCCAGATATCCAACTTTAAAGTTCTGTTCACCACCGCATGTATGTCCAGGTCCTCTCTGCTCCATAAACTCTGTGAACATACCTGCTGAATAGCAGTCATTCCATTCCGGAGTCATAGCTGCAAGGATCTTCTCTCTCATGCTTCGTCCTGACCAGTAAGGAATGATTTCCTTCTCCTGGATCTCACGATCTTCTTCTGTTGTATGGAAAGATACGAGGTCACGTTCACTCATAACTACCATATCTTCTTTGCTGTGGCAGCAAAGTTCCGGGAATGTAGGAGAAGCCTGTGGATCTTTTCCTTTTTCACCAACGATCAGCTCACCGCCTCCCAGATAAAGTGTCTTCTTTGAAAAATATTCTTTTAATACCATGGCTCTCATAACCGGAATCGAATATTTTCCATCATTTTTTCTGTAAAAATCTGTCTCGATTCTTGCTCTTTCGAGATCAATGTGAACCGGTGTTGTAACACTCAGTTCTCTCAGCTTCTGAATTCTTTCATTCATGCCTCTTGCCATTTTCTTATCCTCCTATTTTTGTGTTGGTATATCCTGCATCCTGAAAAAGCTTTACAAAACTTTCCATCTCTTCTTTTTCCGGTGCATATAAATCAGTTCCCTTGTATTCCATACCCAGCTTCGGATATTTACTGCTTCCTGTATTATGGTAAGGCAGCAGATTAACCTGTGCCGGGTGAATGCCGTGTTTCTTCAGAAAATGAATGGTATCTTCCATGTTCTGCACATTGCCGTTCACTTCTTTGATCGTCGGGATTCGGATGTAAATCCTTGCCCCTGCATCTGAAAGCTTCACCAGGTTATCCAGGATCAGCTTATTGTCAACTCCGATATACTTTTTATGTAATTCCGGATCCATCACTTTGACGTCATATAAAAACGTATCTACATACGGTAAAATTGCTTCAAATTTATCATACGAAACATATCCGCAGGTGTCAATGGTAAGCGAAATTTCTTCTTTTTTAAGTGCTTTCGCGATCTGTAAAATATAATCCGTTGACATCGCCATCACTTCCCCACCGGAAAGTGTGACTCCACCGCCGGACTGTTCATAAAACATCCGGTCTTTCATCAGCTCTTTAACCAGTTCCTTTACCGGATACTCCTGCCCTACGATCTCCCGAATGCCCTGTGGGCAGAAATTATCGCATTTTCCGCAAAGCTGACATTTCTCTTTGTCAAGCTCCGGCTTTCCATCTACCATCGTGATGGCACCGTTCGGACAGACCTTCGCACAGGTTCCACATCCGACGCACTTTTCTTTATCACACTGAAGTTCTCTCTCAAAACGCTGTGTCTCAGGGTTGTGACACCACTCGCACTTTAATGGACATCCTTTAAAAAATACAGTAGTACGGATTCCATCTCCGTCATGGATCGAATACTTCTGAATATTCGTTACTAAATTCATGGTAGCTCTCCTTCTTGTCATTTTTCTTTTTAGACTAACGTTTGTACCATAGTCTAAAGATACCAAAAAAACAAAAAATTGTCAATCCTTTGGCAAACTTCTTCTGAAATATTTTTACAATCCTGATCTTCTTTCCTTAAGCAGACGAAACTCTGCACTCAGCTCATCACATATATAAAGAAGAGATACTTCACAGACTGTTTTTATCTGCAAAGTACCTCCCACTTCTCTATTGTACATTCTTCAAAATCACACACTGATTACCTCTGGAACGAAAAGCCGATTCAAACTGTGCTCTGTCATAGCTCACAATCCCTTCGATCGGGTCTGCAACAGTCACACTGTCTACACTGTATCCGATCAGTACAACACAATGATCGTTCATCGCCCAGCTGGCTTCTCTTCCATCTTCCGTATTCCAGCTTTCCATTATCTGACGTTCTTCCATACCAATTGTTCCCCATACAACCACGGGGGTTCCTTCACTTACAAAACGATACAGCTGTTCCGGCTCTGATCCTGTCTCGTCCTCTGCTTTCATTGCATTTCCATTATCTGCAAGATAGCCATCTGCTGCCGTCACGATTGCTCCCGCTCCGCAGCTTAATCCATCCGTCTCTGACTGTGGATTTCCTATAAAATAATTGTAAATATCATTTCCATATAAAGTTTCATTGTCTCCGTAATAAGTGTTGGTCCATCCAACTGTCGGTAAATATTCGAGTGCCATTGCCATCTTATCTGCAGAATATCCATAATAATTCAAAGCCATTGTAAGAGATGTGATCTCACATCCAGTAGGAAGCTCCGGCATCTGTCCTGTAAATGCAAAATCAGAAATACAGCTACTCTCCGGAAGGGGTGTCTCTTTCACTATTTCCGCATTTTTTATCTTCTGCGTCTTTGCTGTCGTTTTCTCCACTGCTGTAACAGACTGTCTTGCTCCTTTGATCTGTTCTAATTTTGCTTCTATATATGTAGTATCTTTTAATGTAAATCCTACGATAACGGCGCCAACCAGTATCCCTGCTGCCGCTGCGATCCATTTTGCTGCACTGCGAATCTGCATCCGTACCTCCGTTTCTTAACACTTCTGTAACAATTCCGTCATATATACTACAACTTTTTTCGTGTTTCGTCAAATCTGCGGGGGAGTTTTCACAAATATTTCATAAATGAGAGTTGGCAGCACAAGTAATTCCAGATAGAAGGATTGCCTGCGCAATGGGTGCAGATCCGATAAAAATTAATCTGTCCTGCTGTTTTTTATCAATCGAATGAAATCCTGGCAAATACTATGCCATATATTTCTTCTTCAGTGCTTCCACCTTCGCGGTATAAGCCTCCTGCTGCTTTTTCTGCATGATCTCACTCTTAATCTGCTCTTTTACATCATCAAGCTTCGCATCTTCGGGTTCTTTCTTATCTTCCACTTTGATCAGATGGTATCCAAACTGTGTCTTGACCGGTCCAACCACATGTCCGATTTCTGCTGCAAATGCGGCATCTTCGAATTCTTTGACCATCTGTCCTTTTCCGAATTCGCCAAGGTCTCCACCGTTTGCTCCTGACGGGCAGGTAGAAGATTCTTTTGCAACATCCTCAAATGCTTTCCCTCCACTTACGATGGATTCAAGTAGTTTGTTACATTTGTCTTCGGAATCAACCAGAATATGTTTTGCATGAACAGATGCTCCTTTTGCAAATCTTGCTTTGTTTGCTTCAAAATATTCTCTGATCTCTTCATCTGAAATTGTGATTCCCTCAAAAATCTTGCCGATCGCCATCTGTGCAAGGATATCTTTTCTTGCATTTTCCAGAATTGCTTTAAACTTTTCTGTCTCGTCTAACTTTTCTTCTTCACCATATTTTGCAAGTGCATAAACTGCGATCAGCTGATCAACACACTGTTTGCGGAAATCCGGATGGGATGCGTATACCTGCTGTTCTCTCGGAAGGCTTGCGATAAATGCATCTACCTCTGCTGATGTAATTTCATGTCCGCAGATTACTGCTTCAACTGTTTTTTCCATAATTTCTTTGTACTCCTTTTTTCTCGTAGTGTTTCAATTGTACCATTTCATACGGTGTTAGTCAAAGTTGGTTTTATTTCTATGAAACTTCTCTTCATCTGATATCTTTTCTTTCGACTTCATGTTATACTTCGTTTAGGTATGTTTTTTTAGTTTTTTCATTGGAGGTTATTAACATGTCAAACGAAAGTACAAAAACCAATCAGATTACCGAAGGAGTTATCTGGAAGCAATTATTGATTTTTTTCTTTCCTATTGTAGTTGGAACTTTGTTTCAACAGCTTTATAACACCGTAGATGCTGTCATCGTCGGTCGTTTTGTCGGAAAGGGCGCACTTGCCGCAGTCGGGGGATCTTCTGCCGTTCTTTCCAATCTGATCATCGGATGTTTTACGGGACTTGCAAGCGGTGCATCTGTAATTGTTTCCCAGTTTTATGGTGCAAAGGATGAGCGGAATCTGCAAAAGAGTCTGCATACCGCCTATGCTTTTTCCGCTATTCTCAGTATTGTATTTACAATACTCGGATGGGCCTTAACACCATTTCTTTTGAAGCTCATCGATACACCTGCAGATACACTTGCGGATTCTATTCTTTATCTGCGGATTTACTTTTTAGGTATTTTCGGTACCTTGATCTTTAATATAGGCTCAGCCATCATGCGCTCCATCGGTGATTCCCGCAGACCACTATATTACCTGATCGTCTGTTGTTTTCTAAACATCATCCTCGATCTGGTACTGGTAATCGTATTTGATATGGGAATTGTCGGAGCCGCTATCGCAACCATTATTTCACAGGCAGTAAGTGCAATCCTTGTCACCAATGCACTGATGAAAAAATATGATGACTGCAAGCTTTATCTGAGCAAACTACACATAGACCTTTTGAAGCTGCGTATGGAATTCCGCATCGGTATTCCAAGTGCACTGCAGGCATTTATGTACAGTATTACCAATATCATTATTCAGGCAGCAATCAATGGTTTCGGAACCGATACTGCCGCTGCATGGGCTTCTTTTGGTAAACTGGATGCGCTTTTCTGGACAGTCAACGGAGCATTCGGAATTGCGATCACAACCTTTGCCGGACAAAATTATGGAGCAGGTAAAAAAGAACGTATTTTCAAAAGTGTCCGTATCTGCCTTGCAATGGCTGTGGCTGTGTGCGGAGGGATCGTGCTGTTTTTAGCCATCTTCTGCCGCCCACTGTTCTCAATTTTTACGACAGATCAAAATGTGATCAATATCGGTATTGATATGCTGCGTTTTATGGCACCGTGCTACACTATTTATGTATTTATTGAAGTTCTCTCCGGTGCACTTCGCGGAACCGGCGATGTCCTGCTGCCGACACTGATCACACTTGGCGGCGTATGTCTGATCCGTATTCCGTGGATTATGTTTGTCTTACCGGCACACCATACCACAACCTGTGTAATGCTTAGTTATCCGATTTCCTGGATCACTACCACAGCTTTGATCATACCGTACTACTTATATAGAAAAAAACATGCCTACGATTAAGGAGAATTGAACATGGCCAAATCCGAATCTACCAAATACCGGCTCGCCGAAGCAATGAAAACCTGCATGAAGACCACTTCTGTCGATGATATCACCATCCGCCAGATTGTGGAAGTCTGCGGCGTCACACGCCAGACCTTTTACCGCAATTTTCTTGATAAATACGATCTGATCAACTGGTATTTTGACAAACTTCTTCTAAAATCATTTGAACATATGGGAGAAGGTACCACTGTTTATGACGGACTGGTCAAAAAATTTGAATATTTAAAGGAAGAGCACCTGTTTTTCGCTGCAGCATTCCGCTCTGACGATCAGAACTCTTTAAAAGAACATGATTTTGAACTGATTCTGGAATTCTATTCAAACCTTATTTTCCAGAAAACCGGAAGACGCCCGGATGCAGAAACTTCATTTCTTTTAGAGATGTACTGCCGTGGCTCGATTTACATGACTGTCAAATGGCTGCTTGGCGGAATGAAATTTCCGCCTGCGCAGCTTGCAAAACAACTGGTACTTGGCATGCCGGAAAAACTTGTGCAACTCTTCACTGATTTGCATATTTTGTCTTAAGCTTTTGTATAAATGTTACACTTTTCATATTCTGTAACTTTTTTTACCGCCTTCTTATAGTTAAAATAGTATCAGAAACAAGTGATTTTACCATAAACGAAAAGGAGATATGTATCATGGCAAACAGAATTATGTTAAATCAGACATCTTATCACGGAGCAGGTGCAATCGCAGAGATTGCAACAGAAGCAAAAGCTCATGGTTTCAAAAAAGCTCTTGTATGTTCTGACCCGGATCTGATCAAATTCAATGTTACTTCCAAAGTAACAGATATCTTAGACAAAGAAGGACTTTCTTACGAAATCTACTCTGATATCAAAGCAAATCCGACTATCGAGAACGTACAGCACGGTGTACAGGCTTTCAAAAATTCAGGTGCTGATTACATCATCGCAATCGGCGGCGGATCTTCTATGGATACTTCCAAAGCAATCGGTATCATCATCGCAAACCCGGAATTTGAAGATGTAAGAAGCCTGGAAGGTGTAGCTCCGACAAAGAAACCTTGCGTTCCGATCATTGCCGTTCCGACAACAGCCGGTACTGCTGCAGAAGTTACGATCAACTATGTAGTAACAGATGTAGAAAAGAAACGTAAATTCGTCTGTGTAGACCCACATGATATGCCGATCATCGCTGTTGTAGACCCGGAAATGATGTCCTCTATGCCAAAAGGACTGACCGCTTCAACCGGTATGGATGCATTAACTCATGCGATCGAAGGCTACACCACAAAAGCCGCATGGGAAATGACAGATATGTTCCACTTAAAAGCAATCGAGATTATCTCCAAATCTCTCCGCGGTGCTGTTGAAAACACCAAAGAAGGAAGAGAAGGAATGGCTCTTGGACAGTACATCGCCGGAATGGGCTTCTCAAACGTAGGTCTTGGAATCGCTCACTCAATGGCTCATACCCTTGGAGCAGTCTATGACACACCACACGGTGTTGCATGTGCAATGATGCTTCCGATCGTAATGGAATACAACGCAGACTGCACCGGAGAAAAATACCGTGAAATCGCCCGCGCAATGGGAGTTGAAGGCGTAGATAATATGTCTCAGGAAGAATACAGAAAAGCAGCTGTAGATGCAGTCCGCAAACTCTCTGAAGACGTAGGAATCCCATCCAAACTCGAAGCCCTCAAAGAAGAAGATCTCCAGTTCCTCGCAGAATCTGCCCACGCCGATGCCTGCGCACCTGGAAATCCAAAAGACGCATCCGTAGAAGATCTGAAAGATCTGTTTAGAAAACTGATGTAATCAAAAATTTATATAATCTGGCAAGAAATCTAAAATGATATCCACATTCTAAAAATTGGTATCCCACTTGCTTTTCTTGCCAACCAACTAGAAAAAGCGACCCCCACAAATCCCGCCCAAAGCGGAATTTGCGGGGGTGAATTTTTCAAGGTTATTCCTCCGTTCCTTTTCCCAGGAATTCTGTGTCTACAAGATTCCAGATCTCATCCCGTCCCTGCTTTGTCTCTGCTGAGAAAGGAATCACAACAGTTCCCGGAAGCAGCTTCAGTCCGGTCTTAATTGCCTTTACCTGCTTCTGTACCTGACTTCTCTTCAGCTTATCAAGCTTTGTCGCGATAATGATCGGATTGAATCCCTGATCCACGATCCAGTCATACATCATCTTATCGTTCGCAGATGGATCATGACGGATATCGATCAGAAGGAAGACGGCTCGCAGCTGTTTAGAGCCATGAAGATAACGCTCGATCAGCTTTCCCCACTGTGCCTTCTCCTGCTCGGAAACCTTTGCATAACCGTATCCCGGAAGGTCCACCAGATACATTTCTTCGTTGATATTGTAAAAGTTGATGGTCTGTGTTTTTCCAGGTTTTGCCGAAGTTCTGGCAAGCGCCTTCCGGTTCATCAGTGCATTGATCAGAGAGGATTTACCGACATTGGATTTTCCGGCAAATGCGATCTCCGGCAAAGTGTGATCCGGCAGTTTACTTGTAATTCCACAGACTGTTTCCAGATTTACATTCTTAATTACCATCTTTTTTCCTCCGTGTACGCATAAGTGCGATTTTCAGAACCTCTTCCATCTGCGATACCGGAATGATCTCCAGTCCCTTTGTGATCTCAGAAGAAAGTTCATCCACATCTTTTTTGTTCTCCCTCGGTACAAGTACCGTCCTGATTCCGGCATTCTTTGCCGCCAGGAGCTTCTCTTTCAGTCCTCCGATCGGAAGTACTCTTCCCCTCAGCGTAATCTCACCCGTCATGGCAAGATCAGCACGCACTTTCTTGTCTGTAATTGCAGAGAGCATCGCAGTCGCCATCGTAATACCGGCTGAAGGTCCATCTTTCGGAACTGCCCCTTCCGGAATATGGATATGGATATCATGTTTTTCAAAGAAATCTTCAGCAACCTTATATTTACTGCTGATTGACCGGATATAACTGATTCCTGCCTGCGCAGATTCTTTCATCACATCGCCAAGCTGTCCCGTCAGAATGATCTCACCCTTTCCTGGCATTACATTCACTTCAATCTGCAGGGTATCTCCTCCTACACTGGTCCATGCCAGACCACGGACGATTCCCACCTCATCCTCGGCATTTGCCATCTGATAGGTGTACTTTTCTTTTCCAAGATACTTTTCAATATTCCGCTCTGTTACCTGAACTCTCTTTTTATCATGTTCATAGATCTCTCTGGCAGCCTTCCTGCAGATATTACCAATTTCACGCTCCATCTGACGCACACCGGCTTCCTTGGTGTAGTTCTGCGCAATTTTCCAGATCACGCCCTTGCTGATTGTAAGCTGTTCTTTTGTTAGTCCATGTCTTTCCAACTGCTTTGGAATCAGATGTTCTGTCGCAATATGCAGCTTTTCATTCTCCGTATAACTGCTGACCTCAATTACTTCCATACGGTCAAGAAGTGGCCGGGGGATTGTCTGCAGCGAGTTAGCCGTCGTTACAAATGTCACCTCAGACAGATCGACCGGGACTTCCAGATAATGATCACGGAAACGGTTGTTCTGTTCACTGTCCAACACCTCCAGAAGCGCAGAAAAAGTATCTCCCTTATAGTCTGTGCTGACTTTATCAATCTCATCCAGAAGGAGCAGCGGGTTCTTTACCCCGGCGCTCTTAATACCGTTTGCGATCCGTCCCGGCATTGCACCAACATAAGTTTTTCTGTGTCCACGGATTTCAGCCTCATCACGGACACCGCCAAGAGAAATTCTCACATACGGTTTTCTCAGTGCTTTTGCAAGTGATCTTGCAATGGATGTCTTTCCAGTTCCCGGAGGACCTACCAGACACAGGATCGGGCTGTCACCCTTTTTCGTAAGAGCACGTACTGCCAGAAACTCCAGCACACGTTCTTTAACCTCTTCTAGTCCGTAATGTTCTGCTTCCAGAAGCTCTTTCGCATATGCAATGTCTGTAAAATCCTCGGCCCGCTTATTCCATGGCATTTCCAGCATGGTTTCAATATATGTACGGATCACGCCCGCTTCTGCCGGACTCTGCATGGAATTTTTAAATCTGCTGATCTCTTTTTTCAGCTTTTCTTTTACCTCATCCGGTGCATCCAGCGCTTCTGTCTTCTGTGCAAATTCCTCCGCATCGGAAATTGTAGTATCCTCACCAAGCTCTTCTCGGATCAGCTTCAACTGTTCGCGCATGATATATTCTCTCTGATGCTTATCCACACGCTCTTTCACCTTCATCTGGATCTCATCGCGGATGTTCATGATCTGCATCTCATTGACTAACTTAAAGGAAATAAGCTCATAACGTCTGTCAAAATCAAGTTCTTCCAGAATTTCCTGCAATTCCCGGTAATCCAGAGGCATATTCGCTGCCACCTGATTCACCATCTTTTTCAATTCCGTGATCTCTTTGATCTGGTTTACCATATCTTTTGTGATCTTCGGCATTCTCGCCGCATAATCCAGATACAGATCCCGAAGTCCCCGCGTCATCGCTTCCCGGTTGATCTCGCCTGCAATATCCGGATCACTCTCTTCCGGGATCGTAATATTTGCCCGAAGATACGGATCTGCAAATTCTATTGTATTTAAAACCGCCCGTTCTTCTGCTGATACAAGCACCCGCAGAATCTGTTTTGGCAGTTTGATGATCTGTTTTACTGTCGCAACTGTTCCCACACGGTAGAGATCTGCTTCTCCCGGATTTTCCACTTCCACATCTTTCTGTGTCAGCAAAAAAATCTTCTGGTCGCTTGCCATCGCTTCCTGAACCGCTTCAATCGAGCGTTCCCGGCTGATGTCAAAATGTGCCACCATCTCCGGCAGAATTGTCATTCCCCGCAGGGCAACCATTGGCAGACTTTCTGTTCTGTTCATATAGTTTTTTCTCCTGTTAAATAAAAATGGATGCTTCTGGCCTTAACCGTCAGCACCCATTTCCATACGTCTGATTTTCTTATGCACTTTCCGGTCTTGCTTCGATCTTTTCTGTACTCGGTGCTTTCTCCCCAAGTACTGCCTCTTTTGTCACAAGACAGTATTTCAGATTCTCATCAGACGGTGCTTTATACATGATATCCATCATTACATTTTCCATGATCGCACGGAGTCCTCTGGCTCCTGTCTTACGCTTCAGGGAAGTCTCAGCAATCGCCTCCAGCGCCTCTTTGTCGAATTCCAGTTCCACATCATCCAGCTCCAGAAGCTTCTGGTACTGTTTTACAATCGCATTCTTTGGTTCCGTCAGAATGCGGATCAGATCTTCCTTATCCAGAAGTTCCAGGGATACAGTTACCGGCACACGTCCTACAAGTTCCGGGATCAGTCCGAACTTCACAAGATCCTGTGGAAGAATCTGCTGCAGAAGCCGGTCGATATCTTCCTCATGCCGCTGCGCGATCTGTGCCTCAAATCCAATGGATTTCTTATCTATTCTGTTCTCTATGATCTTATCTATTCCCTCAAACGCTCCACCACAGATAAATAAAATATTGGTGGTATCAATCTGGATCATCTCCTGCTGCGGATGCTTACGTCCACCCTGTGGCGGTACATTTGCGATTGTACCTTCCAGGATCTTCAGAAGTGCCTGCTGAACACCTTCTCCTGATACATCACGGGTAATCGACGGATTCTCAGATTTTCTTGTGATTTTGTCAATCTCATCGATATAAATGATTCCGTGCTCTGCACGTTCAATATCACCATCTGCTGCCTGAATGATCTTAAGAAGAATATTCTCTACATCTTCTCCGACATATCCCGCTTCTGTAAGCGCAGTTGCATCTGCAATTGCAAACGGTACATTCAGAATTTTTGCGAGAGACTGTGCCAGAAAAGTCTTACCGCATCCTGTCGGTCCTACCATCAGGATATTACTCTTCTGAAGCTCCACGCCCAGATCTTTTTCTGCCATAATACGCTTATAGTGATTATATACCGCAACAGAAAGTACTTTCTTTGCTTCGTCCTGTCCGATCACATAATCATCCAGAAATGCCTTGATTTCTTCCGGTTTCAGAAGATTGATATCATCATATGCATTTTCTTCTTCATAACCAAGTTCATCTTCAATGATCTCAGTACATACATCCACACACTGGTCACAGATAAACACCCCATTTGGTCCGGCGATCATCTTGCGTACCTGACTCTGTGGTTTATTGCAAAAAGAACATCTTACGATTTCTTCATATTTTCCTGCCATATTCTTACCTCGCACTTTTTTACACGTAAAGGGAATGTCCCAATAAGGACATTCCCTTTTCCCGTTAACGGCTTGTAATAACCTTATCAATCAATCCATATGCCAAAGCTTCTTCGGCAGTCTTCCAGTTATCTCTTTCCGTATCTGCACAAATTGTCTCATAACTCTGACCTGTATTTGCAGCCATCAATCTGTTCATTCTTTCTCTGATCTTCAGAATATGCTGTGCATTGATCTCAATCTCGGTTGCCTGACCCTGTGCACCGCCTGAAGGCTGGTGAATCATGATCTCTGCATTCGGAAGGGCATATCTCTTTCCCTTTGCTCCGCCTGCGAGAAGGAAGGCTCCCATACTTGCAGCCATTCCCATACACATCGTAGAGACGTCACATTTGATGTAATTCATAGTGTCGTAGATCGACATACCTGCTGAAATTGATCCGCCAGGACTGTTAATATAAAACTGGATATCCTTTTCCGGATCTTCTGCTTCCAGAAACAGCAGCTGCGCTACGATCAGGCTCGCTGATGCATCATTCACTTCGGTATCCAGGAAAATGATTCTATCTTTTAAAAGTCTTGAATAAATGTCGTAAGAGCGTTCTCCACGGCTTGTCTGTTCAACGACATAAGGTACTAAACTACTCATGTAACACTCCTCCTGCTATATTAAAATATGAAACAGATACTTATTTTTCTACGGCATTGTCAACTACAAATGTAATTGCTTCCTGAACTGCCATATCCTGCTTCATCTGTTCTTTTTCTTTGTCGCCCATAAAGCTCTTAAGCTTGTCAGCTTCCATCTGGTAAGCTTCTGCCATCTTAGCGATCTCTTCGTCTAATTTTTCATCTGTGATTTCGATGTTTTCTGCTTTTGCAATTGCTTCAAGAACAAGTCTTGTCTTGATTCTCTTCTCAGCCTGCGGACGAAGTTCATCCATCATCTTGTCAGCTGTCATGCCTGTGAACTGCATGTACTGGTCAAGAGTCAGTCCCTGCTGCTGCATTCTCTGAGCGAATTCATCAAGCATCTGTCTTGCCTGTGTATCAACCATAGCTTCCGGAAGATCCATCTTAGCTGATTCGATGATCGCATCTACAGCTGCATCTTCCTGTGCTCTCTTGCCATCGTTTACTTTCTGCTCTTTGATCTTAGCTTTAATATCAGCTTTTAATTCATCAAGAGTATCGAATTCTGATACTTCTGAAGCAAATTCATCATCAAGCTCCGGAAGTTCTTTTGCTTTGATCTCATGAACTGTGCATTTGAATACAGCTTCTTTTCCTTTGAGGTCTTCTGCATGGTAATCTTCCGGGAATGTAACCTTAACTTCAACTTCTTTTTCCGGTTCTGCACCGATCAGCTGTTCTTCAAATCCTGGAATGAAAGATCCTGAACCGATTGTCAGCGGATAGTTTTCTCCTTTTCCACCTTCAAAAGCTTCTCCGTCTACAAATCCTTCAAAATCAAGGACAACTTCGTCTTTATCCTGTACCGGACGTCCTTCTACTGTGATTGTTCTTGCGTTCTTAAGCTGTTCTTCCTCAAGCTTAGCGTCGATTTCTTTCTGTGTTACGCGGTTAGAATATTTCGGAACTTCGATTCCTTTGTATTCGCCAAGTTCTACTTCCGGCTTTGTAGCTACTTCAGCTGTGAAGATGAACGGTTTTCCTTTTTCGATCTGTGTTACATCGATCTTCGGCTGAGATACGATCTCAAGTCCGCTTTCATCGTATGCTTTTGAATATGCTTCCGGAATCAGAGCGTTTGCTGCATCATCATAGAAGATTTCCGGTCCGTACATCTTTTCGATGAGCTGGCGCGGAACTTTTCCTTTACGGAATCCAGGAACATTAATTCTGCTTTTCTGTTTCTGGTATGCTTTCTGAAGTGCTCCTTCTAATTCTTCTGCTGAAACTTCGATTGTGAGTTTCGCCATATTGTGTTCTAACTGTTCAACTTGTAAACTCATTACCATTTCCTCCTAAATTTACATATGCAAAAAGTCGACAGACTTATCTACATTACAATCATTTTACAAGTATAGCACAACTTCTACAGTTTATCAAGCTCTAAAATTCGTTCTATAAAGCCATTTAATTCCTCATCACCGAGCGACCAGGTATTCCGCCCTTTTTGCGTCACGGTAAAGGTATATTCCTGCTTCTCTCCATACTGCATATCAAGATAAGAACTTCTTAAAAGACTGTATGCACCGGTCATGTAATCCAGCACCATTGCCTCTTTGATTTCTTCATCTGTTCCACTGTACTTTCCTGCATCTTTGTCTGCCTGGATCTTCTCGGACTCTTCCTTCAGCTTCGGCATGAAGCGGGTAAATACATCCACCGGCTGGTACTTTACCGTCACCTCACAGGTCTTACTCCCCGTCTTTTTTACACCACTTACCTGATAACGGGCGGAACTAAAGATCTCTTTGATCAATACACCATATGTCTCAGAAAAGTCATTTTCCGTCTCCACACCATTTAGCAGACAGTCCTGAACAAAAGCATTGATCCCGTTCTCATAGACCTTTTTCAGATCACTGTCTGATGCTCCGAGGATTTCTTTTGCTTCCTGGGTTTGTCCCTGAAAAGTCAGATCCAGGTTCGCCTGCACATATTTTTCCGCCTTTCCTTCATTGATCCCACATCCGGCAAGCAGTGTAGTCAAAAGCAGCACTGCCAGAAACACACTGCCTGCTTTTCTCTTTTTCCAGAAACTACCGTTCATAGACTACCTGCTTTGAAATGGTATCTGCGCTTTCTTTATCCCGCAGCTCGCTGATCAGCGCAAGTGCAAAATCGATCGCGGTTCCAAGTCCCCGGCTGGTTGTGATATGTCCATCTGTCACTGCCGGCTGACAGGTAACTTCCGCTCCGATAAGTCCTTCTTCCATTCCCGGATAGCAGATTGCCTTCTTTCCTTTCAGGATTCCCATTCCGCCAAATACGGTCGGTGCCGCACAGATTGCAGCCAGATATTTTTTTTCTTCATTATGTTTTAGGATCAGCTCTTCAAGACCTTTGTGTTCTTTTAAATGGATTGTTCCCGGCATCCCCCCCGGAAGCACCAGCATCTTCACCTCTGAAAAATCTGTATTTTCAAACAAGCTGTCTGCTTTTACTATAATTCCGTGTGCCCCCTTGATTTCTTCCTGTCCCATGATGGAAACGGTTCTGGTCTCGATCCCGGCTCTTCTTAAAAGATCAACGACCGTAAGACCTTCAATCTCTTCAAATCCATCTGCAAGAAATACACATACTTCATTCATAATCTTGTCCATCCTTTCTTTTTCCTGATGTTCCCCATTGTAACAGAAGCCTGCAAAAATGGCAACTTTCTGCCTTGTCTCCCCTGAAAAACTCCGCTATACTGTTAATGAATGTATAAGGAGGGCTTTCCCATGGAAATTGAACGCAAATATCTGATTCATAAGCTTCCGGATCACCTTGAAGCTTATCCGCACCGCACACTTGAGCAGGCTTATCTATGCACCGAACCGGTTGTCCGTGTCCGCAGAGATGCTGATGACTACATCCTGACCTACAAATCCAAAGGTCTGATGATGCGTGAAGAACATAATCTTCCTCTTACCGAGGAAGCCTACTGCCATCTGCGCGAAAAGGCAGACGGGCGCATTATCACAAAAGAACGCTACTGCATCCCTTACGAAGAGCATCTCACGATCGAGCTTGATGTCTTCGCCGGTGATCTCTCCCCTCTTCTCCTTGCCGAAGTCGAATTTTCTTCCGAAGAAGAGGCAAATTCCTTTACCCCGCCGGACTGGTTTGGTGAGGATGTCACCTTTTCCAGCAAATATCATAACAGTACACTGAGTCAGAAAAAGGATTGAGAAATTTCCCAATCCTTTTTTCTTTCGCAAATGCGCCATCCGGTACATTTGCGACCACATTCTTTTTATTAGTCTTCCAGACCAAATCCGTCATGGATTGCAACCAGTGCACGGTCTGCATCTTTTTCATCGATCAGAACCGTGATACGGATCTCTGATGTAGAAATCATATTGATATTGATATTGGAATTGCTCAGTGACTCAAACATGGTCGCAGCAACGCCCGGATTGCTGAGCATTCCAGCTCCTACGATCGATACCTTTGCAACTTTTTCGTTATAATTCATCTCTTTGATCGTAAGGGCTTCTTTTCTGGCTTCCATAACTTCCATTGCCTCTTTAAGATCATCCTGTGATACAGTAAACGTAATGTCTTTTGTTCCATCACGTCCAACTGACTGCAGAATAATATCTACGTTAATATTATGCTTTGCAAGTGTATTAAAAATCTTAAATGCAGTACCTGGTTTGTCTTCTACACCCATTACTGAAATTCTCGCTGTATTTTTATCTGCCGCAACGCCGGTAATTAACATTTTTTCCACCTTTGCTACCTCCTTGACCAGGGTTCCTTCTTCTGTGTTCAGGCTGGAACGTACAACCAGCTCAACCCCGTATTTTTTCGCCATCTCTACAGAACGATTATGTAAAACCTTTGCCCCTGATGTTGCAAGCTCCAGCATCTCATCGTAGGTGATCTCTTCGATTTTGCGTGCATTCGGTACCACTCTCGGGTCTGCAGTGTAAACACCGTCTACGTCTGTATAAATCTCGCATTTGTCTGCATGCATTGCAGCCGCAAGTGCCACAGCTGTCGTATCGGATCCACCTCTTCCAAGTGTGGTATAGTCTCCATAATGGTTGACTCCCTGGAATCCGGTTACGATCACGACCTTACGGTTCTCCAGTTCATGGGTGATACGGTCTGTATCCACTCTTTTAAATCTTGCATTTCCGTTCCGCGCCGTAGAATGCATCTTTACCTGGAATGCATTCAGCGAGATTGCCGGAACATTCAAAAACTGAAGTGCCATTGCCATCAGTGCCACAGATACCTGCTCTCCCGTGGTAAGGAGCATATCAAGTTCTCGTTTTGATGGATACGGATTGATCTCGGCTGCCTTCTCAAGCAGTTCATCTGTTGTATCTCCCATTGCAGAGAGAACAACGATCACATCATTCCCCATCTGATACTCTTCTGCGCAGCGTCTTGCCACATTAAAGATCCTCTCTTTATCTGCAACTGAACTGCCGCCAAATTTCTTAACTACCAGCATAATTTCCTCCTACAATTCCTGCACTTTTATACTTCTTCTTGTACTCTTATCATATGCAGAATTTCCGGATAAGCTTTTGCTTTTTCCTCATATTCTCCCTCGGTCATCACCGGTGTGACAAAACCAAATTCTCCATTGACCCCTGCCTCTACAAATCTTACTTCACCAAAATCATTGCCGATTCGTTCTTTGAACGCATCCTCATTTCCAAGGATTCGCACCAGGAACTTCTTGCTGGTCTTGCTTCTGTCTTCCAATGTAAGCTTTTCTTCGCTCCAGAAATTCATGATATCTCTGCCCTGATTCTGTACAACTGCCACAATGTCAGCCACAACCGCACTTGCAGTCGGAAGCTTTCCTGCCCCACTTCCGTAGAACATCGCATCTCCCAGCATATTCCCCTTTACAAATACGGCATTAAATACACCATTCACACTGTAAAGCGGATGTTCTGCATGAAGAAGCACCGGTGCAACTCCCGCATAAAGAGTTCCGTCCACATGCTTACATTCAGCAAGAAGTTTGATATTCATTCCCAGAGCCTTTGCATACTGCATATCTTCTGTTGTGATCTTTGTAATACCTTCGGTATAAATTTCTTCAAAATCCACATATTTTCCTGAGATGATCGATGCAAGGATCGCGATCTTCCGGCATGCATCCTGTCCTTCCACATCAGCAGTCGGATCTGCCTCTGCAAATCCATTCTTCTGTGCTTCACGGAGAACCTCTTCATAGTTCGCTCCCTCGTAGAACATCCTGGTCATCATGTAATTGGTTGTTCCGTTCAGGATTCCCGCGATTTCTTCGATCTCATCACCTGTCAGGGATGATCCAAGTGCCCGGAGGATTGGAATCCCCCCTCCCACACTTGCTTCAAAAAGGAAATTCACATTCTTTTCCCGTGCTGTTTTAAGGAGTGCGGATCCATGCTTGGCAACCAACGCCTTATTGGATGTCACAACACTTTTTCCTGCTTCCAGTGCTTTTCTGACAAAGGTATTCGCCGGTTCCACACCGCCCATCACTTCTACTACAATTCCAATCTCCGGATCATTCAGGATAATCTCATAATCATGAACAATCTTTTCCTGGATCTTATCTCCCGGGAAATTTCTCAGATCCAGCACATATTTTACTTCAATTTCTTCTTTTGCCCGTGACGCGATCAGCTTCTGATTTACATCCAGAACCTCTACCACACCAGAACCTACGGTACCATAACCCAATACTGCAATCTTCATCTTTTTGTCTACTCCCTGCCTACGATTTTCAAATAATGCACACCTGAATGCTGTTCAATCTCTTCCACCATCTCCGACAGATTCTTCGTTGTCTGCAACACCTCCACACTGAGCGTCAGTGTTGCCACCCCGTTGATCGGAATACTCTGGTGAATAGTCAGGATATTCGCCTGATACCTTGCCACCGCGTTTAAAAGCTCTGCCATAACCCCCGGTGTATCATCAAGCTGAATAACCATCGTAACAGTCCTTCCTTTTTCATTTTCGTGAAATGGGAAAATATCATCCTTATATTTATAGAAAGAACTTCTGCTGATACCGATCTCTTCTGTCGCTTCCTGAATAGTCATTCCACGTCTGGTTGCGAGCAGTCTCTTTGTCTCGACAACCTTTATGAGCACCTCCGGCACTGCTTTTTTCTTTACCACATAGTACTTTGTATTATCCATTGTTACTCCTCTGTTTCAGATAAGCATTGATAAATGGATCCAGCTCCCCATCCAGAACTGCACTTACATTTCCGGTCTCTTCACCGGTACGGTGATCCTTGACCAGATTGTAAGGATGTAAAATATAGGATCGGATCTGGCTTCCAAAATTGATATCCTGAACTTCCCCCCGGATGCCGGATACCTTTTCTTCCTGCTCCTGCTTTTTCAAAAGATACAGCTTGGCTTTCAACATCTGCATCGCTTTGTCCTTATTAAAAAGCTGCGAACGTTCATTCTGGCACTGCACTACGATTCCTGTCGGAAGATGCGTGATCCGCACTGCAGACGAAGTCTTGTTGATATGCTGTCCTCCGGCTCCGCTCGAACGGTAGGTATCGATCCGCAGGTCGTCGTCATTCAGCTCAATGTCAATATCATCTTCAATATCCGGTATCACATCACAGGATGCAAAAGATGTCTGCCTCTTGCCTGCTGAATTAAACGGAGAAATACGCACCAGACGGTGCACTCCCTTTTCTGACTGAAAATAGCCATATGCATTATCTCCCGTTACTTCAAACGTGATTCCTTTCAGTCCGGTAATATCTCCGTCCTGATAGTCCAGCACGGTTATCTGAAATCCTTTTGACTGTGCATATCTTGTATACATACGATACAGCATATTTGCCCAGTCACAGCTGTCTGTTCCTCCGGCTCCTGCATGCAGTGTCACGATTGCATTGCAGGAATCATATTCTCCCGAAAGAAGCGTCCGGATCCTGAGATCTTCAAATTCTTTTTCAAATTTAGCGATCTCACGCTGGATCTCTTTGATCATCTCCCGGTCTTCTTCCTCTTCCGTAAGTTCAATCAGTGCATTGATATCTTCATATGAACTTTCCAGATCCCGGACCTCCTTCACACAGTCCTGCATTTTCCGGAGTTCCTTCATGATCCTCTGCGAAAGCTCTGTCTTGTCCCAGAACCCCGGTTCTTCTATCTTTCTTTCCAGCTCTTCAATCCGTTTTTCTTTGCCTGCCAGGTCAAAGTGAATCCCTCATTTCCTTCAGGGGTTCTTCATACGCATTTAATGTCTGCTTAAATCCGTCTAATTCAACCACTGTATCACCTCAAATCTCATAAAATTATATAAAAATCCAAACAGTCGTATTTATTTTCTTCCACAGCACTGTTTGTATTTCTTGCCGCTTCCACACGGGCATGGATCATTTGGATATATCTTTTTCTCGGCACGTACCTTTGGACCCTTTGCAACACTGTCATCTTTATTGGTACCGGTTACCTTTGCAACCTGTTCTCTTTCAACCTTCTGTTCTACATTAACATGGAAGAGAAGTCTGACTGTATCCACTTCGATTGCACGTGTCATTTCACCGAACATATCATATCCGATCATCTTGTATTCAACCAGAGGATCTCTCTGTCCGTAAGCCTGCAGACCGATTCCCTGACGTAACTGATCCATATCATCAATGTGATCCATCCATTTTGCATCGATCACACGCAGAAGGAACACACGCTCCACCTCACGCAGATGCTCTGCTTCCGGGAACTGTGCTTCTTTTTCTTCGTATGCTTTTGCAGCACGTTCTTTCAGGAGATGCTTGATCTCTTTTGGCTCTTTATCCTTTGCATCCTCCTCCGTAACCGGCGGAAGCGTTGGAATCACATCCAGAAGTTCACGGTTCATTGCTCCAAGATCCCATTCTTCAAAATCCTGTTCCTCAGAAAGATTGGCATCGACAGTATTTTCCACAAAGTCTGTGATCATATGGAAGATAGAATCTCTCATATTCTCACCGTCAAGGACTCTGCGTCTTTCATCGTAGATGATCTCTCTCTGTTCATTCATTACCTGGTCATATTCAAGCAGGTTCTTACGAATACCAAAGTTATTGCTCTCAATCTTCTTCTGAGCCTTCTCAATCGCACTTGAAAGCATCTTGTGCTCGATCTGTTCTCCTTCTTCTACTCCAAGCTTGGTAAATACATCCATCAGTCTCTCGGAACCGAACAGACGCATCAGGTCATCCTCCAGAGAAATATAGAATCTGGATTCTCCCGGATCGCCCTGACGTCCGGCACGTCCACGCAACTGGTTGTCAATACGACGGGATTCATGACGTTCTGTACCGATGATCTTCAGTCCGCCGGCTGCTCTTGATTCTTCATCAAGCTTGATATCCGTACCACGGCCTGCCATGTTGGTTGCGATCGTAACAGCCCCATGCTGTCCTGCCTGTGCAACGATCTCAGCCTCCAGTTCATGGAACTTGGCATTCAGTACATTATGTTTTACGCCGCGTTTACTGAGCATCTTACTGAGGAGCTCGGAAGTTTCGATCGTGATCGTACCAACCAGAACCGGCTGTTCTTTTTCATGCGCTTCACAGATAGCATCAATAACCGCGTTAAATTTCTCTTTCTTTGATTTGTAAACGGCATCCTCCAGGTCAATTCTCTGTACCGGAACATTCGTCGGAATCTCAATAACGTCCATTCCGTAAATATCACGGAACTCCTGTTCCTCTGTGAGGGCTGTACCTGTCATACCGGATTTCTTCTCATATTTATTAAACAAATTCTGGAATGTAATGGTAGCCAGAGTCTTGCTTTCTCTCTTGACCTTTACATGCTCTTTTGCTTCGATTGCCTGATGAAGTCCGTCAGAATAACGGCGTCCCGGCATGATACGTCCGGTAAATTCATCAACGATCAGGACCTCATCATCTTTTACTACATAATCCTGGTCACGGAACATCAGATTATGTGCACGCAGTGCCAGAATGATGTTGTGCTGGATCTCCAGGTTCTCCGGGTCAGCAAGGTTCTCAATATGGAAGAACTTCTCAACCTTCTTCACACCCTCTTCGGTCAGGTTGATATTCTTTTCTTTTTCATTGACAATGAAGTCTCCGGTCTCTTCGATCTCTTCTCCCATAATGGCGTTCATCTTAGAGAATTCCCCGCTTGCTTCACCTCTCTCCAGCTGTCTTGCCAGAACATCACATGCTTCGTAAAGTCTGGTTGACTTTCCACTCTGTCCGGAAATGATAAGCGGTGTTCTCGCTTCATCGATCAGAACTGAGTCAACCTCATCGATAAGTGCATATTTCATACCGCGCTGTACCAGCTGTTCTTTGTAGATAACCATGTTATCACGGAGGTAATCGAAACCAAGTTCATTATTCGTCACATAAGTGATATCGCAATTATACGCTGCACGTCGTTCATCATTATCCATCTGGTTCAGAACAACTCCAACAGTCAGTCCCAGGAATTCATGAACCTTTCCCATCCACTCAGCATCACGCTTTGCCAGATAGTCGTTGACTGTTACAATATGCACCCCTTCTCCGGTCAGTGCATTTAAGTATGCCGGCAGTGTAGATACAAGTGTTTTACCTTCACCGGTCTTCATCTCGGCAATACGGCCCTGATGCAGGATGATACCCCCGATCATCTGTACACGGTAGTGGCGCATTCCAAGTACACGGACAGCTGCCTCTCTTACAACAGCAAACGCTTCCGGAAGAAGATCGTCCAGTGTCTCTCCTTTTGCAAGCCTCTCCTTGAATTCTTTCGTCTTTTCTTTCAATTCCTCATCGGAGAGCTTCTGCATCTCCGGCTCCAGCGCATCAATATGATCCACGATCGGGTAGATTCGCTTCAATTCATGTTCGCTGTGCGTTCCAAATATCTTTTCAATAATTCCCATTTTATTAAGCTCCTTATATTCCTTGCTTATCACTTCTGTCTGAAGTGTTTTGCTTTTTTCCGCTATAGATAGACAGTATCCATTGTAGCACCATTTCTTTTATTCTTCAATCAGTTTATTTCACCGGTTCTGTCAGCTTGGCATACGGAATCTTACCGCCAAAAAGATCCAGTGCACTGCCGATCGTATAGTCCAGCTTTTCCCCGCTGATCCGTGCAAACTCCCGCAGATCCTCCATGCTTCCAATTCCACCGGCATAGGTGATCGGAAGTCCGTTCCACGCCGCAAGCATCCCGACCAGATCCTCCTCTGTACCAGATGCTTTTCCTTCTACATCAACCCCGTGAACCAGAAATTCATCACACCATCCGGACAGCTCTTCCAGAACCTCCGGTATCAGTCTGAGCTCAGTAAATGTCTGCCATCTGTTGGTTACAATATAATAACTGTTCTCGCGCCTCCGGCAGCTGAGATCCAGTACCAGATGCTCTTTCCCTACTGCCTTTTTCAGCCGGTCCAGCCGGTCATACCGCACCTGTCCATCCTGAAATACATAGGATGTAACGATCACATGACTTGCCCCTTCCTCCAGATACTCTGCAGCATTTTCTGCAGTAATTCCTCCGCCGATCTGCATTCCGCCCGGATAGGCATGTAGTGCTTTCAGTGCCTGTGCCTTTGTCGCATCATAGTATTCCGATGCCGGCGGATTCAGCAAAATAATGTGTCCTCCGGTAAGTCCATCTTTCTTATACCTTGTCGCATAATAATCTGCATCCTGTCTGGATATGTAATTTTCTACCGCTGCATTTCCCGCATCTTTCAGGCTGCCACCCACAATCTGCTTGACTGCACCGTTATGAATATCTATACATGGTCGAAATTTCATGAAGTCCTCCGCTTTTTCTGTTGATCTCGTCTTTACATACCGTCATATTGTATCACACCCACGGACATTTTACTACCTTTTGTCTGTAAAAAAGGCAAGACTTTTCCGCAAAGTCTTGCCTTTTCCCTATTCCTGACCATCTATTGTATGATTATCATTTACATTCCGGTCCTCTGTCCTGTTTCTGGTCATATCATCGACTCCGTCTTCCACATCATCTACTGCATCCTCAATACCATCTCCGATATCGTTTGTGACATCATTTACCGTTCCATTCTGATTCGTCCCACCGGTATTCGTATCCGGATTTGCAGCGTTATCACCATTTCCACACGCCGTAATTCCTCCCATCAGCATCACACAGGTAAAAACCAGAACCATTCTTCTTAGATATTGCATGTTGTAATTCTCCTTTTTCTGTAAAATACTTGTACTATTACTATCCGCAGAAAAAGGATTTTTATACTTATTTTTAAATTTTTTCGATGATCTGACCACTTCTGTAAGCATCCAGCAATGCCTCCAGATCCGCGATCCGTTCCTTCAGTACTTTTCCAACATCAGTATCTCCTACCGTCTTGCGTTCGAGTGTCCGTTTTACGATCACACTGTCCGAATGGATATCTCTTTCTTTTTCAATAGCTGCCTCCGTCGATTCAAACGGATCATGCGCCGCAAGGATCAGTCCATAGGAATTATAGATCAGCGTGTATCCTGCAATTCCGGTTTCTTTCTGGTACGCTTTTGAAAATCCGCCATCAATAACAAGCACTTTTCCACCACATTTGACCGGATTCTCTCCATTTTTCGTTTTCACCGGAACATGTCCGTTGATGATATGGGAAATTTCTCTGTCCAGGCCAAATTCATCCAGAATTCCGTTCATCACATTTTCATCTTCAAGAAGAAGATAATACGCATTCTTTTTCTCTTTCCACAGCTCCTTTTCTGCAAGGAAATAACGCTCAAAGGTCGCCATTTTATCTTTGCCGAAAAGAGGAGAATTCGCACCCTGCCAGATATACCACATCAGGTCACGCCCTTTTTTCTTTTCATCCGGATCTACCGCAAAAAATCCTTTTCTCACATAGGACTCCATCACATCATAAAGTGTCCTTCCCTGATAGCTTTTACCGTATATCTTTACCTTTCTGAGTGATCCGTCATCATTCAGTGGAACACAGCCGTGATACAGCAGATTGGAATTGTAAATCTTGTAAAGACTTCCTTTGTTCAAAAGGAAACGCATATGCCTCTGCAATTTTTCACAGCTCTGGAACGCTTTTACCAGGCGGTTCATGATCTCTTCTTCTTCAGCTGAAAGCTGATATGGATTCTTCGGATCTATTGTCGGAAAATAATCATCCAGAAGCTGATAGATTTTTCCTCCTATCGTTATAGTCCCTTCCTCGTAGTTGATCTTATCCAGAAAGTTTCTTCTCTGGAAACCAAATTCCGGATAAAGCTCTGCTGCCTGTCCTTCTACTTTGAACTGGATAACAGAAATTGCCTTGTGCATTTTCATATTCAGTTCCATCTCCTGTGGTTTGCAGTTGTCCTGCCCTTTTAATAAAAAGCATTCACAGGGATCTTTTGCATACTGTTTCCACGCGAAAGTTGCAAGTGGAAGCAGATTGATCCCATATCCATCCTCCAGAATATCCAGATTCCCATAGCGGGCACAGATACGGATTACATTCGCAATACAGCATTTCTGCCCCGCTGCCGCTCCCATCCACAGGATATCATGATTCCCCCACTGGATGTCCACCGAATGATACTCCATCAGCTTGTCCATGATCAGATGCGGTCCCGGACCTCTGTCGTAAATATCACCGACAATATGCAGGTGATCCACAACCAGACGCTGGATCAGTTCACACAAGGCTACAATAAATTCCTCCGCTCTTCCGATCTGGATAATTGTACTGATGATCGAATTATAATATGATTCCTTATCTGTCATTCCTGACTTTTCTGTGATCAGTTCCTCGATCACATATGCAAAATCCTTCGGGAGTGCTTTTCTGACCTTCGATCTGGTATATTTGCTCGCCGAACGTTTTGCTACCTCGATCAGACGGTACAGCATGATCTTGTACCAGTCATCCATATTCTGTTCTTCTTCCCGGATCCGCTCCATCTTCTCCCGTGGATAGTAGATCAAGGTTGCCAGTGTCTGCTTGTCCCGGCTGCTCATTGTGTTTGCAAATACATCATCGACCTTGCGCTTTACCGAACCCGATCCGTTCTTCAGCACATGTGCAAACGCTTCATATTCTCCGTGAATATCCGTCAGAAAATGTTCCGTTCCTTTTGGAAGATTCACGATTGCCTGTAAGTTAATAATTTCTGTGGACGCAGCTGCGATTGATGGAAATAATTCCGACAGCCCTTCCAGATATTTCTCCTCTAATGCTTTCATAACTTCCTCCCTCTTGTATAAAAGCTTTTTCTGCTTACAGTCCGATCACATCACTCATATCGTACATTCCTGCCGGTTTTCCAGCCAGGAATTTGGCAGCTTCAACTGCACCTTTTCCAAAAATTGCTTTTGAATATGCAGTGTGGTGGAATTCGATCACTTCATCTGCCCCCGCAAAGATGACGTCATGCTGTCCAACGATCGTACCTCCACGTACTGCAACGATCCCGATTTCGTTTTTCTCACGTTTTTTTCGTTCATGGCTGCGGTCATAATTGTATACATACTGGTCAGCCATCGCTTCATTAATCGAATCTGCAAGTGCGATCGCTGTTCCACTTGGAGCATCAACTTTCTGATTATGATGTTTTTCTACAATTTCAATATCAAAGCCTGCCGGAGCAAGAACCTTTGCTGCATCCTTTAAAAGCTTCATCAGAAGATTGACTCCCAGTGACATGTTTGCAGAACGGAGAACCGCAACTTTTTCTCCTGCTTCTTTCACCTTTGCAAGCTGTTCCTCAGAAAGTCCTGTTGTGCAAAGAACAACCGGAAGAGTTTTCTCCACACATACATCCAGGAGCTCATCAACTGCTGCTGCGTTTGAGAAATCAATCACAACATCTGCCTGCACATCACACTCTGCAAGGCTTGTAAATACCGGGTACGGATTCTCGATTCCGGTGAATTTATCAATACCTGCCACGATCTCGATCACATCATCCTCCTTTACAAGTCCCGAGATCACCTGTCCCATTTTTCCGTTACATCCATGCATAATTGCCTTAACCATTTTGTATTCCTCCTTGTTATCTCCATTTTCTTGTGTATCTTTTCACAAATTCCTGTATAGCACAAAAGGAACTGATGGATACTCCAGTCAGTCCCTTTTCTCTATAATCTGACCCTTTATTATGCCAGTTTAATTCCAAATGCTTCCAGTTCTTTTGCAAGCTGTGCTGTATGTGCTTCTGTCATCTCTGTCAAAGGCATACGCAAAGGACCTGCCTGCCATCCCATCAGATTTAAAGCCTTTTTAACCGGAATCGGATTCACTTCACAGAATAACTTCTCGATCAGCGGAATCGCATCCAGCTGCATCTTACAGCTTCCCTTGACATCTCCTTCAAAGAACTTTGCACAGATGTCATGTGTATACTGCGGAGCCACGTTCGCAAGAACTGAGATGACACCCTTTCCTCCAACAGAAAGGAGCGGTACGATCTGGTCATCATTGCCTGAATACAGATCGATCTTGCCATCTGTCAGCTGCATGATCTTTGAAATCTGGGAAATATTGCCTGATGCTTCTTTTACCGCAACAATATTCTCTATATTTTTATGTAAAGCTGCAACTGTCTCCGGAGCAATATTCACACCGGTACGGCTCGCCACACTGTAAAGGATAATTGGTGCTTTTGCTTCTTTTGCAACAGCGGTATAATGTGCGATCAGTCCGTCCTGTGTACATTTGTTATAATATGGTGTTACAAGCAGCAGTCCGTCTGCACCGTCTTCTACTGCCTCTTTTGACATCTGGATCGTTGTGTAGGTACTGTTGGAACCGGTACCTGCGATCACCGGGATTCTTCCCTTGACACGCTCGATCGCAAATTTGATGCATTCCATGTGCTCTTCTTCTGATAAAGTAGAGGATTCACCTGTTGTTCCGCAGATGATAATACTGTCGGTCCCATGTGTACAATGGTAGTCCAGCATTTCATCCAGTTTGTCATAATTTATACTCTCGTCCTCATGAAACGGCGTTACAAGTGCCACTCCTGATCCTGTAAATATAGCCATAATATTCCTCCTGACATGTTGCTTTATGATACTAAACGATCAAATCAAGTTTAGCATTAAATGCAGGCACTGTCAATCAGAGTCTTTTCCAGTTTACTGACCGAAACTTCATAAGCAACCCTCTTTTCTGTCTCGATATCTGAAATCCGTTTTACATATTCCCTGCTCTGGATCCTTCCCAGAAGCTGTACATGCTCTCCCACTTCAAAGCCGGAGGCATATCTTGCATTTCTCCCCCAGCAGATACATGGAATGTAATCCGATTTTCCATATGGGCGGTTAACCGCAAGCAAAAGATCTGCAATCTCCCTTCCAAGCGGTGTCTTCCGGTAGATCGGTTCCTTGCAGATATAGCCATCCAGCCAGATACTGTTGGTCTTTGTCCCGTCAGGTTCTTCTTCCATAAAGGAAATCTCCCGTACAAATACGGATAATACCAGACGGTTTTTCTGCTCTTCATGCCGATTGTAAGAGCGGAACTGTCCGTGCACCATAATATACTCTCCGGTATAATCCTGTGTCACGTCGATCAGCCTCTCTGAGATCATCAGCGGAATACGGTCTTCTGAATTGCTCAGTCTTTTCACTTCTACCTCTACCATATAAAAGCCTTCTCCAAAGACCTCATGGCTGAATGAAAATTCAGTTGCTACCTTTCCCATGATCGTTACCTGGTTATTTTCAATAATCTTATCTGACATAATAATGTAAATCTCCTTCCTCTTCGCAGGCGTATTTTACCGCGTTCTTACTCTTGATCACTATCTAATCTATGAAGCTTTTCCAGTTTTTAGAACAAAAAGTAACCTCTTTTTTTGCAGAAAGTCAAATTTTTTTCTTTCTACTTGTAAATTTTTCAAAATGTGATAAACTATACGGGTTGTAACTTTAAATAGGTAATAAGAAGGGTTTTGAGAATATGAAGACAAAACGTGAAGACATTAGAAATATTGCTATCATCGCCCATGTTGATCATGGTAAAACAACATTAGTAGATGAACTTTTAAAACAGAGCGGTGTTTTCCGTGAAAATCAGGAAGTAGCCGAACGAGTAATGGATTCCAACGATATCGAACGTGAACGTGGAATTACCATTCTTTCCAAAAACACTGCAGTTGTTTATAAAAATACAAAGATCAATATCATTGACACTCCTGGACATGCCGATTTCGGCGGAGAAGTAGAACGTGTCCTTAAGATGGTCAATGGAGTGGTTCTTCTGGTTGACGCTTTTGAAGGTGCCATGCCACAGACCAAATTCGTTTTGAAAAAAGCTCTTGCACTGAAGCTCCCGGTTATCGTATGTATCAACAAGATCGACCGTCCGGAAGCACGTCCGGATGAAGTTATCGATGAAGTTCTTGAACTTCTCATCGATCTTGGCGCATCCGACGAACAGCTTGACTGCCCGTTCCTTTTTGCTTCTGCAAGAGACGGATATGCAACTTACAATATCGACGATGAACCGAAAGACATGGTTCCTCTGTTTGAGACCATCCTGGATTACATCCCGGCTCCGGAAGGAGATCCTGATGCAGGTACACAGATGCTGATCAGCACCATCGATTACAATGAATACGTTGGCCGTATCGGTGTTGGAAAAGTCGATAACGGAACGATTTCTGTCAACCAGGATGTAGTTGTTGTAAACCATCATGATCCGGACAAACAGAAAAAAGTAAAGATCAGCAAATTATATGAATTTGACGGTCTGAATAAAGTAGAAGTAAAAGAAGCAGGCATCGGTTCTATCGTTGCAATCTCCGGTATTGCAGATATTTCCATCGGTGATACGATCTGTTCGCCGGACAATCCGGTTCCGATCGAATTCCAGAAGATTTCCGAGCCTACGATCGCAATGCAGTTCGTTGTCAACGACAGTCCGTTTGCAGGACAGGAGGGTAAATTCGTCACTTCCCGTCACCTCCGTGACCGTCTGTTCCGTGAACTGAATACAGACGTCAGCCTTCGTGTTGAAGAGACAGACAACACAGACAGCTTCAAGGTATCCGGACGTGGAGAGCTTCATCTTTCCGTCCTCGTTGAAAACATGCGTCGTGAAGGTTATGAATTCGCAGTCAGCAAAGCCGAAGTTCTTTACAAAAAAGACGAAAACGGCAAGCAGCTCGAGCCAATGGAAACCGTATACATTGATGTACCGGATGAATTTACAGGTATAGTTATTGATAAATTAAGCCAGAGAAAAGGCGAACTCCGCAACATGGGAATGTCTAATGGCGGATACACCCGTCTTGAATTCTCCATCCCGTCAAGAGGTCTGATCGGTTATCGTGGAGAATTCCTGACCGATACAAAAGGTAACGGTATCATGAACACAGCCTTTGACTGCTACGCTCCGTATAAAGGAGATATCCAGTACAGAAGCCAGGGATCCCTGATCGCCTTCGAGACAGGTGAAGCTGTAGCTTACGGTCTGTTCAACGCACAGGATCGTGGAACACTCTTCATCGGACCTGGTGAAAAGGTTTACTCCGGTATGGTAATCGGTCAGAATGCGAAGACAGATGATATCGAACTGAATGTATGTAAGACCAAACACCTTACCAATACCCGTTCTTCAAGTGCTGATGAAGCCTTAAAGCTTACTCCGCCGAGAATCCTCAGTCTGGAAGAAGCACTTGATTTCATCGATACCGATGAACTTCTGGAAGTCACACCGAAGAGCCTGCGTATCCGTAAAAAGATTCTGGATCCTAAACTCCGTAAGAGAAGCAATTTCCAGTAAAAAACTATAGATTTTTCTTTACACTTCCCCCTTGTATCCGTTACAATCTTTGTATACAACGAACAAGGGGGATTTTTTATGAAAAAATACTTAAACGCAGCACTCCATAAGCTGACCGTACTTCTGGAATTTATCATTTCATTCGTTCTGGCTGCCGGAATCATCATTCTGCTTGTCCAGCTGATCCTGTCCATGCCAAATGTTCCGGATCTGAATATTTATCCAAATTACGAAGACCTGGTAGAAACCTGTTTCAATCTGATCATTGGTGTCGAGCTGATCCGTATGCTTTATCAGCACAAGCCTTCCACTGTGTTTGAGGTGCTGTTATTTGCCATCGCCAGACAGGTGATCATGGCACATAATAATCCGGTATCCAGCCTGATCGGTGTGATCTCCATCGCACTTTTATTTGCAACCAGAAAGTTCCTTTTTATTGAATTTGATGAATCTGAAAAAATCATTTTCCGTGCTACTACAAAAGCACGGATTGTAAACAGCATCCTGCACGTCCATATTCCGTATGAAGATGAACAAACCTTATATGACGTGATCACTAAAAGATTTGAACAGGAAAAAACAGAAATTGGTGTTGGTGCAAGTACATTCTTCGACAATTTTGGTCTGCGCGTTGCCAAAATGCATAACGGCAAGATCAGTCGTATCGAAGTAATCCGCTCCATACATTGACAGAATTTTCTGATAATTCAGTTTTCTTTACAGAATTTTAATAATTTTTTTGCATTTACCATTGCATCTCTCCCCTATGATAGAGTATAATGTAGCTATAGCCGGAAGGATATAAAAACTATCTATACATCCTGCCGGTCAAGCTCTTATAGATGCACTTATCTCCGTACATACTATGAGAAATATGAGAAAAAAGGAGTTGAGCTGTATGAATTTTATCATTAGCGGAAGAAACATTGACATCACACCTGGTCTCAGACAGGCTGTAGAACAGAAATTAGGAAAACTGGAAAAGTATTTTACTCCTGAAACTGACATTATCGTTACACTCAGTGTAGAAAAAGAACGTCAGAAAATCGAAGTTACGATCCCTGTAAAAGGAAACATTATCCGTTCCGAGCAGGAAAGCAGCGATATGTATGTATCCATTGATCTCGTAGAAGAAATTATCGAGCGTCAGCTCAGAAAGTATAAAACCAAACTGATTGCAAAACAGCAGGGCGGACATGATTTCCGTCAGGAATTTATTGAATCCGATACTTCGGCAGCAGAGTCAGACGAGATTGAGATCGTCCGTACCAAACGTTTCGGCATCAAACCAATGTTCCCGGAGGATGCCTGCATTCAGATGGAACTTCTCGGACATAACTTCTACGTATTCAGCAATGCTGAGACAGACGAAGTCAATGTCGTATATAAGAGAAAGAATGGAACCTACGGTCTGATCGAACCGGAATTCCAGTAAACCAATAAGCTCATACAGAGAACCTGCTGTCTGCAGTTCCTCCTGTATACTAAGACATTAAAACCCCTATACAGAACGGATTCTCCGTTCTGTATAGGGGTTCTTTTTCCTGTTCTATTCCTCAAAAACCAGGATTTCTTTTCCATCCTCCGCAAAATAGCAGCTGTCTCCTTTTTCGATCACAGCCTGTCCATTTGTTCCCTCTGTAATCTCGGAAACCACACATTGCTCCTGATCATAAGGCAGAATCACTTTCATCAGCACTTTATCCGTATACTGTGTATCCTGCACACTGATCTGCCGTTGTCCGAGGATATACTGGATCTTCCCAAGTCCGGTATAATCCGTTCCAATCTCATACCGGTAACCCAGGCGCTTTGTGATCACAGTACTTGCCTGAAGACCTTCCTTTACTGCTCCCTGATAAGCCCGCACCAGACCACCTGTTCCCAGAAGCGTCCCGCCAAAATACCTGGTCACAACAACCGCCGTATCGTGAAGACCTTCCCCTGTAAGCACATCCAGCATCGGTTTTCCTGCTGTACCTGCAGGCTCCCCGTCATCACTACATCTCAGAGTTGGATTTGTTACACCGATCACATAAGCAAAACAGTTATGTCTTGCGTCCCAGTATTTTTTCTTCACTTCTTCTATAAATGCCAGTACTTCTTCTTCTGAGTGTACCGGTCTTACCGTTGCGATAAAACGGGATTTCTTTTCAACAATTTCCCCTTCTCCTCCCCGGTATACTGTTTTGTATTCTTCCTGCATGTCTGCGTTTTTCCCTTCATTTTCCTTATATTTTCACTATTCCCAGTATACAAATCTATTTCTTCAGATGCAAGAAAATTACAAAAATGTTACAATTTCCCTATATTTCCGAAATTTTTCTTAATTTTGTAAAATGGAACATTGAAGTTTTCAAGTTTTCCTTTATTTAAATTATCAAGTTTGATATAATATTGCAATATGAAGGAGGAAGCATTCATGAATTATGGAAAGCGAAAAGCTTCTAAAAAACAAAAACGCATAACATCGAAAAAGAATATGCACAAAAAGAAACTGGGCGTTCGCCTTTTTAAAGGTTTTCTATTATGTATCTTTGTCTGCTGTATCCTCGCAGCGATCGGAGGTGGCTTTATCATCAAGCATGTGATTGATAATGCACCTGAGATTACAGCTGACAGCATCAAACCACAAGGTTATACGTCCACCGCACTTGCAGATGACGGCACGACAACAATAGCCGAATTCACCGGTGCAGGTGCCAACCGTGTATATAAGACGATTGATCAGATCCCGGAGGATCTGCAACATGCATTCGTCGCAATCGAAGACTCCCGTTTTTACAAACATAACGGTGTTGATATCCAAGGTATTATCCGTGCTTTTGTTGTTGGTATCACTCATGGTGGCAACTTCTCTGAAGGAGCCAGTACCATTACCCAGCAGCTGATCAAGAACAATGTCTTCCCTGACTTTGTAAATGAAAGCACTTTTGAAGAAAAGCTGGAACGTAAGATCCAGGAACAGTATCTCGCAATTCAGGTTGAAAAGCAGCTTGATAAAGATTCAATCCTTGAAAGCTACCTGAACACGATCAACCTTGGTCAGGACTGTCTGGGAGTACAGTCAGCCGCACAGAGATATTTTAATAAGGATGTCAATGAACTTAACCTTTCCGAATCTGCAACCATCGCTGCAATCACACAGAATCCGGGAAGATACAATCCGATTACCAATCCGGAAGACAACGCAACCCGCCGCAAAAAAGTTCTGGATAATATGCTCGATCAGGGCTGGATCGACCAGGCTGCCCATGATGAAGCACTGGCAGATGACGTATATTCCAGAATTCAGAACGTAAATACACGGATCGAAGAGAGCAACACCGTCAACTCTTATTTTGTTGATGCCCTGTCTGAGCAGCTGATCGAAGATCTCACCTCAGAAGACGGACTTGGATATTCCCAGACACAGGCAGAGAACGCACTGTACAGCGGTGGTCTCACCATTTATTCAACTCAGAATCTTACGATGCAGAACATCTGTGATGAAGAATTGAATGATGACAACAATTATCCGGCCAATATTGACTGGGGTGTTGATTATGCCCTCACAGTCTATCATACTGATGGCTCGGTAGATAACTACAGTGCCGGACACCTGAAACAATTCGGGGCAGATCAGTACGGTGATGATGAAGGACTTCTCTTCGGATCACAGGAAGCTGCACAGGAAAGAATTGATGCATTCCGTAACAGTCTTCTCCAGGATGGCGAGACCTATGATGAGTACGTCAACCTCTCTCCACAGCCGCAGACTTCACTGACCATCATCGATCAGAAAACAGGGCAGATCAAAGCTCTTGTCGGTGGCCGTGGACAAAAGACAACCAACCGTGGACTGAACCGCGCATACAAGGGTTCTACCCGTAACGCAGGTTCTACATTCAAGATTCTTGCCGTATACGCTCCGGCATTGGACAGCGCAGATCTTACACTTGCTACCACCGAAGTTGATGAAGAATACTACTATCAGCACGACCTGGAACATCATCAGGTTCATAACTGGTGGGGCGATTACTATAAAGGTACCGTAACATACCGTCAGGCGATTGAACAGTCCATGAACATCATTGCGGTAAAGACATTGAACAAGATTGGTATCAATCTTGGTTTTGAATACTGCGAGAAATTTGGTCTTTCCACACTTACCGAAGACGATGCTGTAGAGTCTCTTGCTCTTGGTGGTATTTCCCATGGTGTTTACAACTATGAACTGACAGCAGCCTATGCATCCATTGCAAACGGCGGTGTATATAACAAACCATCCCTGTACACAAAGGTATTGGATCATGATGGTAATGTCCTGATCGACAACTCCAATTCGGAAAGCCACACTGTGATCAAAGATACAACTGCAGCACTTCTTACCAACGCCATGCAGGATGTTGTCACAAAGGGTACTGCAACCGATGCACAGCTCAATAATATGCCTGCATCCGGTAAATCCGGTACAACCTCTGACAACCGTGACTTCTGGTTCGAAGGATTTACACCGTATTATACCTGTGGTATCTGGATGGGTTACGATGGTAACCAGGAAATGTCTGAAGGAAGCTGGAACTATCATTTCAAGATCTGGGCTAAGATCATGAACCGGATCGATGAAGCTTTGGGACTTACCTACAAAGACTTCGAGATGCCAAGTTCTCTCGTTCAGAAGAGCGTATGTACAATTTCCGGTAAACTTGCCGGTTCCGGCTGTCCGTCACAGACCGAATGGTTTGATCCGGATACTGTCCCGACCGAGACATGTTCCGGACATGCAAGCAAGTCAACTACCACAAACAGTACAAAAAATTCGAATGACAAATCCGATTCTAATAGTACAACAGGTGGAAACTCCTCCGGTAACTCTACCGGCACTAATGGAGATACTACCGGTGGTACCGGCGGTGATTCCGGCAATACCGGCGGCGGCACTGATTCCGGTAATAATAGTGGCAATTCTGGTAATACCGGTGGCGATTCCGGTAATACCGGTGGCGATTCCGGTAATACCGGTGGCAGCACTGATTCCGGCAATACCGGCGGCTCAGATTCTGGCAATGGACAGTAAGAATCTATCATCCAATTAAAATATGAAATAAAAAGAGATCAGTGAATATTTGAAATTCACTGATCTCTCTTTTTTATCTATCAATCTGGTTTCTATTTCTGATATACGATCTTACCTTCAATCATCGTATAGTATACCATTGCATCGGTATCAAGTCCGAGTTTTCCTTTCATTACAATAATATCTGCATCTTTTCCTTCTTCCAGGCTTCCCAGACGGTCTTCTACGCCCAGCACCTTTGCAGCATTGATCGTAACCGTTCTTACTGCTCTCTCCTGTGCAAGTCCTTCACGCACTGCTTCTCCCACATGATGATACAGGGATTCTTCACTCAGAATCGGTGAATCAGTGATCATCGCCACATTCACCCCTCTGTCATCCAGCATTTTTACAGCTTCCACATCGATTTTTCTACGTTCTCCAGGACTACGGTAAGTTGCAATCGGTCCGTAGCATATATCGCATCCGCTTTCCACGATTTCATCCAGATAATCGGTTGCTCCCCATGCATGTTCTAATGAGAAGTGTACGTTGTATTTTTTCGCAATCTCGATTGCTGTGAGCATATCATACTGTGTACAGTGGATCTTACATGGAATTTCTCCTTTTAAAGCCAGGCAAAGAGCTTCCATATCCGGATCATACTCCACTTCTTTATTCTGTTCTTTGTCTTCCATGTATTTCTTTGCTTTTGCAAAGGTATCATCCAGAACCTTAGCGATTCCCATTCTTGTCATCGGAAGTCTTCTCTGATCTCCGTATGTATTTTTCGGATTACCGCCAAGAGCAATCTTTACAGCACATGGAGATTTGATTGTCATATCAAACACATTGTTTCCATAAGTTTTAAGTGCAAACGGAAGTCCGCAAAATACATTTCCGCTTCCCGGAGTCAGAAGCATGGTTGTGATTCCGTGCTCATAAGCTACTTTAAATTCTCTTGCTTTTGGATTAGTTCCAAAACGTGCATCAACAGAAAGAGTAACCGGATTTGTCATCTCATTGGCATCGTCTACACCCGGATCCACATTGAAATCAAATAATCCGATGTGAGAATGTGCATCGATAAGTCCCGGAAGAACATAATATCCTTCTGCCTCAATGAGCTTATCTCCATCCTCTAAGCAGTCTTCACTGATATGTTCTGCTACTTCTTTGATCTTTGTTCCTTCGACGAGAATATCCCCCTGAAAGATGCCCTTATCCTCTGTCATTGTATACAAAATACCATTTTTGATTAATGTCTGCATTACGATAATACCACCTTTCCATTTATCATACAAAACTGTACGTGTGCCGCATAAGATTTTACAGGATGATCACTGTAAATTGTGATGTCCGCGTCTTTTCCAACTTCGATACTTCCGATCTGATCTGCAACACCAAGCATCTCGGCTGGCTGGATCGTCATCATTTTTACTACATCCTCGGCATCGATTCCTGCACGATATACTTCGATTGCACTCCAGATGAATACTTCTCTACCTTCAGAAGCACCTTTGCATGTGTTTGTAAATGCGATGCGGTTTCCGTTTTCTACCAGTTCTTTTAATCTGGAAAGGTCGATTTCATGTTTGGAAATCTGTGACAGATTGCTGAAATTACCAAAGATAATTCCAACTTTCTTTTCTTTCAGTTCTTCAATCGCATCGCCGAATTCAAATCCATCTACGATTGTAAGCTGGATATCTTCATCTTTCAGAAGCTCCATAAGACACTGAATCTCACCTGCAGTTTCTGCAGCGATGACAAATGGCATCTGATATTTCTTCAAAAGGTCATCTTTTCTGATTGCTTCTTTGAGCAAATGGAAAATTCCCATTCTTGTTTTCGGCATCTGGTTACTTGCACCATATACATCCTTAACGGTTGAGCATACGCTCCCCTTCATTGCTGCGTGCTCTTTTACAATACGGTTTGCCATATGATCCGGAGCTGTCTTACACACTGTAATCTGTCCTCCGATCACATTGCTGTGATCCGGTGAAAATCCAACAGATGTAATTCCTGATTTGTAGAATTCCTGTGCATTCACTTCATCTGGATCGATGGCATACTTCACGCTCAGATCCGGATTGATTACATTTGTAGTTTCTGCATTATCTCTGTAACGAGTCGGAATCCCCATAGCTCCGATAGAAGAATGTGGATCGATGAAACCAGGGAAAACTTGTTTTCCGGTTGCATCGATAATTTCTGCATCCGCTTCGCAAATATTCTTTTCGATTTTCTTAATCTTTTTCCCCTCGATTAAGATATCATAGTTTTCGAGCACTTCACCCGTTCCGGTATGAATGGTTCCATTTTTAATTACATACATAATCATTTCTCCATTTACTTTTATTTTTTACCTTAAAGTGCCATAGAGGTTTTGCAACCTCTATGACATTTTTGTTTAATTTATATCTCTAAAAGACATGCTATTTTTCAATATAAACCTTTGAGAAATCAACCTGACCAACTGTAGAAACGAAGTAGTTCTTCACATATTTCTTAACAAATGTAGGTGCTTCTTCAACATAAGTAGGTTCGATCAGTCCTGACTTAACAACCAGTTCTTCTGCCTGCAGATAAAGCTCTGCCTTCTTCTGGTCATCAACTTCAAATTTTGCTTCATTCAGAAGTTCCTGATATTTCTTAGGATCTTCTCCAGACCATCCTGTCTTTTCTGCGTTGAAATATCCATTATCCGGATCGAATAACTGAAGAAGAGCACTTGGTTCATTGTAGTATGGTCCCCAGCCGCCTGTTGCGATATCGTAATCACCGGCGTCAATCTTATCCCACATGATGTTCCATTCCATCATATCGATTTCGATATTGATTCCAAGAACGCTTTCCCACTGCTGTTTCATCCATTCAGCAATCTTTTTAGATACTTCAGATGTACCACGGCTTGCATAACGGATTGTCACTTTTGACGGGTCTGGATCTTTACCAAGTTCTTTTAACCCTTCAATAAGTAAAGCTTTCGGATCTTTGATTTCATCCTGAAGTTCCTGAACGAAATGGTTCTTTCCGCCAACTAATTCTGTGTATGTTTTTTCCCCAACCTGAATGGTATCTGGCATCATAGAATAAATCGGAACACCTTTTCCATTACGAAGAGTATCGATCATTTCCTGACGGTCATAAGCTACTGATAAAGCCTGTCTGATCTTTTCATTGCACAGATATTCGTTTGCTGCATTCAGCATGAAGAATTCCGGTGCACTATCCGGAACCTGATAAGATTCAGATTCTCCCTGTTCTTCGATAGTCTTTCCCCAGTTTGCATCCGTTGTACCGATCACATCCAGTTCACCGTTGATATAAGACTGAACTGCAGTACCTGATTCCTGAATGATCTTGCTATTGATCTTGTCAAGCTTCACATCGTCGGCTCCCCAGTACTGATCATTTCTTACCAATACCATCTCTGTATTCTGACTCCAGCTTTCAATCTTGAAAGGTCCGTTAAATACAGTCTTTGTTTCTGATGTTGCATAGTCGCTTCCGAGTTTTTCATACATTGCTTTGTTTACCGGATAAGCTGATGAGGAAACCAGTTCCAGGAAGTAAGATGCCGGGTGGATAATTTTGATTTCCAGTGTATCTTCATCAATGGCATGTACACCGATTTCTTCCGGTTTCTTTCCCTGATCGTAAAGAGCTTCTGAGAAGTTCTCGATAATTCCATCAAACAGCCATGCATTTGTTGCTGCAACGGATGGAGTTGCCATCTTCTGGAAAGTAAATTCAAAGTCATTTGCAGTTACTTTCGTTCCATCGCTCCACTTCGCATCTTTGTTCATGTGGAAAGTATAAGTAAGTCCATCTTCACTGATATCCCAGCTCTCTGCTGCAGCAGGCACGATTTTATAGGTATTTCCTTCCTGAGTTACTCTTTTAACGAGTGGATCCAATACCATGTTAAATGCTGAGTTATCCGGGCCAGTTGTGTTGATCAGCGGGTTCAGTCCGACAACCACACTGTTGTTGGAGATATTCAGAACCTGTTCTGTTTTTCCGTCAGAACTAGCTTTTTTGTCATCTCCGCCACATCCGGCAAGACAGCTGACTGCCATTGCTACTGCGAGTCCCATCGCTAATGTTTTTCTTTTTTTCATAGTCTTCCTCCTTTATATCCAGCAAGATTACTCTTGCGGGTGATCTTCCATCAACTCTTTTGCTCTATGACAAGCTACAAAGTGTTCCGGTTTGAGTTCTTCAAGCTGCGGTGTCTCCTGATGACATTTTTCTGTTGCATATCTGCATCTCGTCACAAATCTGCATCCAGGTTTTGGATTAACCGGGCTTGGGATCTCTCCCTCGAGTCGAATTCTCTTCTTCTGTTCTTCTGTGTCCGGATCCGGGATCGGAATCGCTGCCATCAACGCTTTTGTATATGGATGAAGTGGATTCTGATATAATTCATCACTCTCTGCAAATTCAACCATATTTCCCAGATACATTACACCGACACGGTCTGAAATATGTTTTACCATAGACAGGTCATGTGCGATAAAGAGATAGGTCAGGTTTTTCTTCTGCTGAAGTTCGATCAGCAGGTTGACAACCTGTGCCTGAATGGAAACGTCAAGAGCTGAAATCGGCTCATCGCAAACGATGAATTCTGGTTCGATAGCAAGTGCTCTTGCGATTCCAATACGCTGTCTTTGTCCGCCTGAGAATTCATGAGGGAAACGAAGCGCATGTTCTCGGTTAAGTCCGACCAGTTCCAGTAATTCATAAATCTTTTCCTGGCGTTCTTTTCCGGTATAAAGCTTGTGAATGTCAATTCCTTCCCCGATGATGTCACCGACTGTCATTCTCGGATTCAGTGAAGAATATGGATCCTGGAAAATAATCTGAGCTCTCTTTGTAAACTCTTTCTTTTCATTTTTATTCAGTTTATTAATATCAACTCCGTCAAAAAGAACTTCACCGCCTGTAGCCTTGTAAAGCCCCATAACTGTCTTTCCACAGGTTGTTTTACCACAGCCGGATTCTCCTACGATTCCAAGAGTCTCACCTTTATAGATCTTAAAGTTTACCCCATCCACTGCCTTCAGTGTCTGGTTTCTTCCAACCTGAAAATATTTCTTCAGGTCTTTCACTTCGATCAGTACTTCTTTTTTATCCATGGTTACTGTCTCCTCCTTATCATATTCTCAGGAAGATTGCTCACATCCGCTCTTGGATCATGAAGCCAGCAGTTGCATTCCTGTGTATCACTGAATTTTGTAAGCTCCGGATATTTCTTTCTGCAGATATTCATTCCATACTCACAACGCGGAGCAAAAGAACATCCAACCGGCGGATTGATAAGATCCGGCGGCGTTCCTTTTAAGGAATATAATGTTTCTTTGTTTGTAGAATGAATCTTCGGAACGGAATCCAGAAGAGCTCTCGTATAAGGATGTGTAGACTGATAGAAAATCTCTCGTACATCACCACGTTCTACAATTTTTCCTGCATACATCACCTGAATCTTATCTGCAACACTCGCTACAACACCTAAGTCATGGGTTACGAGGATCATCGCCATATCCAGTTCTTTTTGCAGTTCTCCGATCAATTCCATAATCTGTGCCTGAATGGTTACGTCCAGAGCAGTTGTCGGCTCATCCGCAATCAGGATCTCCGGTTTACATGCAAGTGCGATTGCGATCATCGCTCTCTGTCTCATACCGCCTGAAAATTCAAACGGATACTGTTTCATTCGTTTTTCTGCATTTGGTATTTTAACCAGCTGCAGCATTTCTAAAGCTTCTTTATATGCTTCTTCTTTAGAAATCTGTCTATGGATCAGAATACTTTCTGCAATCTGATCTCCGATCTTCATGGTCGGATTCAGTGAAGTCATTGGATCCTGGAAAATCATTGAAATCTTGCTTCCTCGAATGGAAACCATTTCATTTTCTGACTTTTTCAGAAGATCTTCCCCGTGGAACAATACTTCAGAGTTTTCACCTATTATTGTGTTCGATTCTGGAAGCAATCGCATGATTGCTTTTGAAGATACTGTCTTACCACAGCCAGACTCTCCTACAATCGCAAGAGTTTCTCCTTTATGCAGATTAAAATCAATTCCTCTTACTGCATGTGAGATTCCGGCATAGGTCTTGAAAGATACCTCCAGGTTTTTCACTTCCAGTATTTTTTCTTTCATCTTGTAGTTCCCCCTTTTATTTTCTCAGCTTCGGATCCAATGCATCTGAAAGTCCATCACCGATCAGATGGAAAGTCAGCATTGTAAGTACGATCATCAGACATGGGAAGAACAATTCATGTGGGTAAAACATAAGCTGCTGCTGTCCTGCTGATGCAAGTGCTCCCCAGCTGGTTTCCGGTGGTCTTACTCCAAGTCCGATATAACTTAAGAAAGCCTCACTGAAAATAAATCCCGGAACTGACATCGTGATATCAACCATAATAATTCCAAGTGTATTCGGAAGAAGATGTTTGACAATAATACGTCCGGTTGATGCACCAAGTGCTGTTGCTGCCTGCACATAATCCTGTTCTTTGATCTGAAGGATCTGTCCTCTTACCATACGCGCGGTTCCTACCCACGCGGTAAGGCTCATTGCAAAAACAAGGGAGAACATACTTCTTCCAAGTACCATGGATAAAATTACTACAATGATCAGATATGGCAGGTTTCCGATAAATTCGCAGATACGCATGATGATGTCATCTACCAGTCCGCCTTTTAATCCTGCCAGCGCTCCAAGAAGTGCTCCGATCACAAACATTACCAATGTACAACATAAACCAATATAAATTGAAATACGTCCACCTACACAGACACGGGTAAAGAGATCTCTTCCCATATCATCTGTACCAAACCAGTGTGCACTGCTTGGTCCCTGATTCTTGATCGACGCATCGATCAGCTGATAATCCTGTCCTGTGACCATTGGTCCGATAAACAGGAGCACTACGATCAGGCCTAATAATATAAGACCAAATATTGCAAGTTTGTTTTCCCTGAATCTTCTCCAGACATCCGCCCAATAGGTCAGGGATTTCTCTCCGATATCTTCACCAGATAATCCTTCCGTCCCAACACGTTTAAAATCATCTGATTCATTCCATTCTTCTGTCATTACTACCTCTTTTGTACTCATCAGAAGCCCTCCTATTTCTTACCTTTTGCAACTCGGATTCTCGGATCGACGATTCCATACAGAATGTCTACTACAATCAGCGAGCCAACGAACAAAATAGCAAAGAAAATTGTAAGACCGATTACCATCGTATAATCATTATCCGAAACTGCTTTTACATAGTAGAATCCAAGTCCCGGAATCGCAAACATACGTTCAAGGATGAATGATCCTGCAAAAATTCCTGCCAGAGAAGGTCCGATCATAGTAATGATAGGAAGCATTGCATTTCTCAAAACATGTTTCCGTACAACTCTCTTCTTTGTACATCCCTTTGCTTTTGCTGTAATAATATAATCTTCTCCGATAACAGATAAGGTACTGCTTCTCATATATTTTGTATAAGATGCGATACCGCCGATCGCATATGCGGCAACCGGAAGAATATAATGTTTCATTTGTCCCCAGCCGAATACCGGCACCAGTTTCCACTTAAATGCCAGAAAATACTGCAATACAGATGCAAATACGAAACTAGGAACACAAATAGCTAATACAACGAGTACCCTTATGACATGATCCACCGGTTTTCCCCTGTTAAGAGCCGCTACCATTCCAAGACATATACCAATCGTTGTCTGGAAGAGTAGTCCCAACAAACCTATCTTCGCTGATACCAGCGTATTGTTTTTAATAATGTCATTTGCTGACTGACCGGTATAAATAATAGATTCTCCGAAGTCTCCTGTTGTAAGAAGATTCTTCATATAAGTTGTATACCGTTTTACTACCGGCTGATCGAGTCCGTATTTCTCACGGATAATCTGCTGTGCCTGTTCAGGCATCTGACCAACCTTCGCAGCGATCGGATCTCCGGGAGCACCTGCTACCAAGAAAAATGTCGCTGTCGTAATCAAGAACAATGTCAAAACAGCATATGCCAGCCTTTTCCCAATAAATTTAACCATACCTTCAGTTCCTTTCTCCTTTTTTCTTTTGATTTTCATACAGAACATGCGGGACAACCATGTAGTGTAATTCTATCTCTTTACAGATATCTTCGACTGTCCCTTTATGAAACAGATCCAAAATTCTCTGATGATTGATGTGGACCACATCAAATGGTACCAGAGTTTTTGTATCCATCGTATAATATGCCGCCGTATTCCCTCCTTCCAGTATTTTCCAGATTCTATGAAGTTTTTCACTGTGTGCGGTCTTCACAATACATTCATGGAACTGTTCATCGAATTTTATAACATCATACAGATTTTTCTGATTGGCCGCTTTCTCCATGGAAAGAACAAGCTTCTGCATCTCTTCATCCTGTTCTTTGCTGATCTCTCCCCCGCACATCTGCACTGCCAGTTTCTCAAGCGTAGACTGGATCAGGTATGTTTCCTGCATCTCTTCATAAGTCATCGTCTTTACTACGCAGCCTTTCTGCGCTTCATATACAACCAACCCTTCTTCTTCAATCTGCCTGAGAGCTTCTCTTAAGGGACCTCTGCTGACTTTCAGCTCTTCTGCTACTTTTGCCTCTATAATTCGTTCTCCCGGTTTGATCTCTCCTGATAAAATCTTATGTCTTAAAATTTCAACTACTTGCTCTCTTAATGTTTTACGTATTATCATTTTGTCTTCCTTTTCACAATTTTTTAGAGTTCATAGGCTTATTTAATAATGTTACTACGATAAGTCTACATCATTTTGTGCAGAATGTCAAATGCAAACATTTGTCATTCTGCATTTTCTTCTATAAAAAACAAAAATCTTGCAAGAATGTTAAATATTTCTCACAAGATTTTTGTTTTTTTATAATATCTTTCACTTATTTCAGTACCAGTTTTGCTGCTCCGCAGATTCCTGCATCATTTGCAAGTTCTGCGAGTGCAAATTCTGTATCTTTGTCTGCAAAGAATGCCATTTCTTTAAATGGACCTTTGATGTAATCCAGCAGAACCTCTCCGGCTTTTGATACCCCTCCGCCGATTACGATAACCGCCGGATCACAGGCAGCTGCAAGGTTCGCCAGCGCATGTCCCAGATACTTTCCAAATTCAGTTGCGATTTCGATTGCAACTTCGTCTCCGGCTTTCACTGCATCAAACACTTCTTTCGCAGACATCTCTGCCACATTTCTGAGGGTACTTGGTTTCTCATCTTTTGCAAGACGCATATTGGCAAGTCTTGTGATTCCTGTTGCAGAAGCATACTGTTCCAGACAGCCTTTCTTTCCACATCCACAGGTTTCTGTCTCCTGGTAGTTTACACACAAATGACCGATCTCTCCGCCAGCACCGTGTGCCCCTACAAGGCACTTTCCATCCACGATGATTCCACCGCCAACACCGGTTCCAAGGGTAACCATAATAACATTCTTGTGGCCTTTTCCGCCACCTTTCCACATCTCACCAAGCGCAGCTACATTTGCATCATTCCCCGGAATCACTTTCATTCCGTCAAGAAGCTCTTCCAGTTCACGTGTCACTTCTTTGTATCCCCATCCGAGATTTGCTGTATTCTGAACAATTCCATCCTCGGTTACCGGTGCCGGAAGCCCCATTCCAAGTCCGATGATCTGTTCCTTCACCAGTTTCTTTTCTGCCATCTTTGCTTTCACTGCCTGCGCAATATCCGGGAGGATTGCTTCTCCCTGGTTCTCAGTACGTGTCTTGATCTCCCATTTGTCAAGAAGCTCTCCGTCTTCCTGAAAAAGTCCCATCTTTACTGTCGTTCCGCCTATATCGATACCAAAACAATATTTCATCTGTCTCCTGCTCCTTACATATTCTTTTTTAGATTTTCTTGTACTCGGCGGTACAGCTCCTGCGCTGCGTTATAGCCCATTTGTTTCTGTCTGTGGTTGACTGCCGCTGATTCTACGATAATGGCAACATTACGTCCCGGGCGGATTGGAATACTGTGACATACAACCTTATTACCAAGAAATTCTGTATACTCCTCAGTAAGTCCAAGCCTGTCGTACTCGCGATCCTTGTTCCAGTCCTCAAGCGTAATGACGAGATCAATATTTTGTGTCTCTCTTACACTCTGCACACCAAACAGCGTCTTTACGTCAATGATACCAATTCCGCGAAGTTCAATAAAATGGCGGGTAATATCCGGTGCTGTACCAACAAGAGTATCATCACTGACCTTCCGGATCTCCACCACGTCATCTGTTACCAGACGATGGCCTCGCTTGATCAGCTCCAGTGCCGCCTCACTTTTACCGATACCGCTGTCTCCCATGATCAGAACACCGACTCCATAGCAGTCCACCAGTACCCCGTGAATTGAAATACACGGTGCCAGTTCCACTTTCATCCAGCGGATCAGTTCTGCTGAAAAGGAAGAAGTCTGTTTATCCGTAATAAATACCGGAATATTGTTCTTCACTGCTTTCTCCAGAAATTCCGGATCCGGCTGCAGATTTCTGCAGAAAATAAAGCATGGAATCCCATACTCAAGCAGTGTATCATATATTTTCATCTTATGCTCATATTCCAGTGTCTGCAGATAAGTGTACTCTACATATCCGATAAGCTGAATCCGTTCGCAATCAAAATGATCAAAAAATCCGGCGAGCTGAAGTGCCGGACGGTTAATATCCGGAATTTTTACTTCCCGCTGTGTCATATCGACATCCGGAGTAAGATTTCTAAGTTCCATCTTCTCTACGATTTTTGTTAATGTAACTCCCATAGTCCTGTCTCCTTTTATTGTTCTTCCATCAGAGTAGCTTCTGTATCTTCCTTTTCGCTTCCCCTGAAAAAATTATACACGTTTTTTGCCGATTTTTCATCCATTGATGGAATTTTTTTCAACTCTTCCACCTCTGCATTCTTAATCTCATCCAAGCTGGCAAATGTCCGCATCAGTGCTTTCCTTCTCGCAGGTCCGATTCCCGGAATATCATCCAGGATCGAATGCACTTGTCCCTGACTACGCAGTTTCCGGTGAAATTCTATAGCAAATCTGTGTGCCTCATCCTGCACTCTTGTGATCAGCCGAAACCCTTCGGAATTGCGGTCGATCGGAATCTCGATATTCTGATAGTAGAGACCTCTCGTCCGATGGTGGTCATCTTTGACCATACCGCATACCGGAATGGATAAATGAAGTTCATCCAGTACTTCCAGTGCTATATTAACCTGTCCTTTTCCACCATCCATCATGATCAGATCCGGAAAAACATTAAAACTTCCCAGCTCTTTCCCGCTTTTCTGTTCCTCCAGACCATGCCGGAATCTTCTGGTGAGGACCTCACGCATACTTGCATAATCATCCGCCCCCTGCACACCCTTGATGTGGAACTTACGATAATCGTTTCGTTTCGGTTTGCCCCTCTCATAAACGATCATCGACCCTACCGAGGCAAATCCATTGGTATTGGAAATATCATACGCCTCCATACGCACCAGGTTATTAAGGCCAAGCAACTTTTCTATTTCTTTCACTGCACCGATCGTTCTTCCTTCTTCACGCTTGATACGCTCCTTATCTTTTTCCAGTACCATCTTTGCATTTTTCGCTGCAAGCTCAACAAGCTTTTCTTTTTCCCCTTTTTTCGGAATACGGAAATGAACCTTATGCCCACGTTTTTCTCCAAGCCATGCTTCCAGGATCTCCCGCTCTTCCGGTTCCACCGGAAGCATCAGTTCGCCCGGAATATATGGCGTTCCGGCATAAAACTGCTTGATAAAGCTGGAGAGGATCTCTGCATTTTCATCTCCCTGGGCAATCCGCAGATAAAAATGATCTCTGCCGATCAGACGACCATTGCGGATAAAGAATACCTGTACCACCGCATCCTCATGCTCTCTTGCAAGAGCCACAATATCCCGGTCCTCGCCCCCTGTATCGGTAATCTTCTGCTTCTGTGCAATCTGCTTCACGCTGTGCAGAAGCTCCCGGTATTCAATTGCTTTCTCAAATTCCAGATCATCCGATGCCTCCTGCATCTTTTTCTCCAGATCCTTTAAGATTTTATCATAATTTCCTCCCAGGAATTTGAGTACTTCATCAACCGACTCTCTGTATTTTTCCTGCGAAATATACCCCTGACACGGTGCATCGCACTGCTTGATATGATGATAGAGACAGCATCTTTCTTTCCCGATATCGCGCGGAAGGATGCGGTTACAGCTACGCAGACGGTAAAGCTTCCGGATCAGTTCGATCGTATCTTTTACCGCCGTCACACTGGTATAAGGGCCGAAATACTTTGACTTGTCCTTCTTCATCTGCCTTGCCATCATAATCCTTGGATATGCTTCGCCGGTTGTCACTTTGATAAATGGATAACTCTTATCATCCATCAGCATCGTATTGTACTTTGGCCGGTGTTCCTTGATCAGATTGCATTCCAGAACCAGTGCTTCCAGTTCCGAATCCGTCACGATATACTCAAACCGGGTGATATGCGTCACCATCTGGTCAATCTTGGCCCCCCGATTCCTGCTCGGCTGAAAATACTGTCTGACACGGTTCTTCAGGCTGATCGCCTTTCCAACATAAATGATCTCGTCCTTTTCCCCATGCATCAGATAGACTCCCGGTTTCCCAGGAAGTTTTTTAAGTTCGTCTTCAATAATAAATGTCTGATTTTCCATAGTCACATTATACCTTGCTTCCTGCAGACAATACAAGTCATTCTTTCAAAAGAATCTACAGAAAAAAGAGGCTTCAGAACCTATTGTTCTGAAACCTCTGCATCTTCTGTTATTTTAGACTAGTCACGCTTCTGCGGAAGGATGAATCCGTCTTCATCTCTTTCTGCTTTCTTCTGCGTTTCTTTCTCTTCCTGCTGTGCTGCTTCGGTATCTGCCTCTTTCTTCGGCATCTCGATCGTCTGCTCTTTTACAGGATTCTCTTCTTTCTTTTCTTCCGGTTCCGGAATTCCTTCACATCTGCGGTAAATCTTCATGAATTCTTTTCCGGTGATCGTCTCTTTCTCAATCAGGAATCCGGCGATCTGATCCATCGTTTCACGATGCTCGGAAAGCATTCTCTTCGCTTCTGCATATGCTCCCTTCAGCATCTTCATAACTTCCTGATCGATTTCTGCCGCGGTTGCCTCTCCGCAGTTCATAACAGCTCTTCCGTCCAGATAACGGTTCTGGATAGATTCCAGTCCGATAAGTCCGAATTTTTCAGACATACCATACTGTGTTACCATCGCTCTTGCGATCTTGGTTGCCTGCTCAATATCGTTCGATGCTCCGGTTGTAACTGTGTCAAACACCAGTTCCTCTGCTGCACGTCCTGCAAGGGCTGTCACCAGCATTGCTTCCAGCTCAGCCTTGGTATTCAGGAACTTCTCTTCCTCCGGTGTCTGCATCACATAACCGAGTGCACCCATGGTTCTCGGAACGATTGTAATCTTCTGTACCGGTTCTGCATCCTTCTGAAGGGCAGTTACCAGTGCATGACCGACTTCATGGTATGATACGATACGGCGTTCTTTCTGACTCATGATACGGTCTTTCTTCTCTTTACCCACAAGAACGACCTCAACAGCTTCAAAAAGGTCTGCCTGGGATACAACATTTCTTCCTTTTTTTACTGCATTGATCGCAGCCTCGTTGATCATATTGGCAAGATCTGAACCGACTGCCCCGGAAGTTGCAAGTGCAATCTCTTCCAGATTGACTGTCTCATCCATCTTAACATCTTTGGCATGTACTTTCAGGACATCAATACGTCCCTTGAGATCTGGCTTATCTACGATGATACGCCTGTCAAATCTTCCCGGACGGAGAAGCGCCGGATCCAGGATCTCCGGACGGTTCGTTGCCGCAAGAAGCAGAAGACCTTTATTACTGTCAAATCCATCCATCTCTGCAAGGAGCTGATTCAGTGTCTGTTCTCTTTCATCATTGCCACCAAGCTGTGAATCTCTGCTTTTTCCGATCGCATCGATCTCATCGATAAAAATAATACACGGCGCCATCTGCTGTGCCTGCTTAAAGAGGTCTCGTACTCTTGACGCTCCGACACCGACATACATCTCAACAAATGCAGAACCTGAAAGAGAGAAGAACGGTACTTTTGCTTCTCCGGCAACTGCTTTTGCAAGAAGTGTCTTACCGGTTCCGGGAGGACCTACAAGAAGTGCTCCCTTCGGAAGCTTCGCTCCGATTCCGGTGTATTTGCCAGGGTTATGCAGGAAATCGACTACTTCCTGCAGGGATTCTTTTGCTTCATCCTGACCGGCTACATCCTTAAATGTGACTCCGGTAGATTTTTCCACATACATCTTGGCATTGCTCTTGCCAACGCCCATCATGCCGCCACCCTTTGTCATACGGCGCATCAGCATCACGCCCAGACCGATCATGATCACAAGCGGAACAATGTTGACCAGAAGATTCATCACCATATAAGATGTAGAATCCGGTATCTTCTGTTCATACTCAACACCTGCTTTATACAGTCTGTCCGAAAGGGTATCATCCTTCACAATACCGGTATAATACTGCTTCCTTGTCACATTACTGAACAGACCTGTACTGTCATCGCTGCTGTCCTTACTGCTGCTGTCGTTGTTATCTGCTACAGAACCTTCGACCACATCGCTCTCAGAAGCGCCTTTTTTCTTGCTGTTCTTCATCTCAGCTTCTGTCTTCGCTGTGATCATGATCTTGTCATCCTCGATCACAACTTTCTTAACTTCCCCGGAATCTACCATGTTCAGGAACTGATCATAGGTAATCTCCCGGGCATCTGTGTCTTCCCGGAACTGATACAACGCAAATACGATAAACGAGATCAGCATAACGGTAAATAATATAATATTCCATCTTTGGCGGTTATTTTTATTATTCGGGTTATTATTTCCCGGAAGGTTTTGCTTATTTCTATTATTCTGGTTATCCATACCTACCTCCTAAGTGTCGTCCTCTCTATTATAAGTAGGCGTTTTTTAGAAATCAATGAAAAATTTATGAAAAGATTGTAAAAAAGTCATATTTTATAGTATACTAGGTTTGAATTGCTTCTATGAAAGTAAAATTATGGACAAAAAGGATGGAACTTTATGAAAATTGGGTTTGATAATGAAAAATACCTGCAAATGCAGTCTTCTCACATTCGTGAGCGAATCAATCAGTTTGACAACAAACTGTATCTCGAATTCGGTGGAAAGCTTTTCGATGACTATCATGCTTCCCGCGTGCTTCCTGGATTTCAGCCGGACAGCAAATTACATTTACTAAAAGAATTATCGGATACCGCAGAGATTGTGATCGTTATCAGTGCAGCCGATATTGAAGCCAACAAAATCCGCGGTGACCTTGGGATCACTTATGACACTGACGTTCTCCGCCTGAAAGACGAATTTGAAGCCAATGGTCTCTTTGTCGGAAGTGTTGTTATCACACAGTACTCCGGACAGAACAGTGCCGATCTTTTCAAAGGACGTCTGGAAAAGCTTGGCATTAAAGTTTATATCCATTATGTAATAGAAGGTTATCCTTCCAACATCCCGCTGATCGTAAGTGACGAAGGATACGGAAGGAACGAATATATTGAGACAAGCAGACCTCTGGTTGTCATCACCGCACCTGGACCTGGAAGTGGAAAGATGGCTACCTGCCTTTCCCAGCTCTATCATGAGCACAAGCGCGGAGTCCGCGCAGGATATGCCAAATTCGAAACCTTCCCGATCTGGAATATCCCGTTAAAGCATCCGGTCAACTTAGCATATGAAGCAGCTACTGCTGACCTTAACGATGTAAATATGATCGACCCGTTCCATCTGGAAGCTTACGGTGTTACTACCGTCAACTACAACCGTGACGTAGAGATCTTCCCTGTACTGAGTGCAATTTTTGAGCGCATTTACGGAGAAAATCCATACAAATCACCAACAGACATGGGTGTTAACATGGCTGGTAACTGCATCTGTGACGATGAAGTCTGCAAAGAAGCTTCCCGTCAGGAGATCATTCGCCGCTACTACCGCACCATGGACCGTTTCCTTTCCGGTGAATGCCCGAAGGAAGAGACTTATAAGGTCGAGCTTCTGATGAATCAGGCAGGAGTTACCGTACATGACCGTAAGGTTGTTGATGCCGCTCTTGCACGCGCTGAAGAAACCGGTGCACCGGCTGCCGCTCTGGAGCTTCCGGACGGACGCATCGTAACAGGAAAAACCTCTGACCTGCTTGGCGCATCTGCTGCCCTGATCCTGAACGCCTTAAAAGAACTCGCCGGAATCGATCATGATATGCACCTGATCTCACCGACTGCCCTGGAACCGATCCAGAAAGTTAAAACCGAATTCCTTGGAAGCAAGAACCCAAGACTTCACATCGATGAAGCTCTGATTGCACTTTCTATCAGTGCCTCTTCCAATCCGGTTGCTGAACAGGCACTCAGACAAGTCCCGAATTTAAAAGGCTGCCAGGCTCATGTATCCGTTATGCTTGCAAATGTAGATATCCGTCTGTTCCAGAAGTTATCCATCCAGGTTACATCTGAACCGAGATACGAGAAAAAACCGATCTATCAGTAGACAAATATTATATTTTTGATTTTTATACACCCATTTCAAAAAAAATTGTTGTATTTTTTTCTGGAATGGGTGTATACTTTTAAAGTATTTTATAGGGGAATTGATTTCAAGGGGAAATCAAAGTAGCGAGGGAGCCACATAAATTTGTTTTTATGGGGTTTTTTTCTATTTTTATCTGTCAGAAGGTTATACCGGACTTTTCTGATGAATAGAAATCGCATTCTATCTTATTTTTTACAGAACACAATGAGTAGTAGACAAAAAATTACCATAAGGAGGGAACTGGAACTATGGCAGTTAAGTATGTATTTGTTACCGGAGGCGTTGTCTCAGGTCTTGGAAAAGGAATCACAGCAGCTTCTCTTGGGCGTCTGCTCAAGGCACGCGGGTACACAGTTACAATGCAGAAATTTGATCCGTACATCAACATTGACCCGGGTACAATGAATCCGGTACAACACGGTGAAGTTTTTGTAACAGACGATGGAGCTGAGACAGACCTTGACCTTGGACATTATGAAAGATTTATCGATGAAAGTCTTACCAAGAACTCGAATGTAACGACAGGAAAGATTTACTGGTCCGTTCTTCAGAAAGAACGTCGTGGAGATTTTGGTGGAGGAACCGTACAGGTCATCCCGCATATCACGAATGAGATCAAGAGCCGTTTCTATCGTAACCCTGCAGCTACAGATACCGAGATTGCGATCATCGAAGTCGGTGGAACCGTCGGAGACATCGAAAGCCAGCCTTTCCTGGAATCTATCCGCCAGTTCCAACATGATATGGGACATGACAATGTTGCGCTGATCCACGTCACACTGATCCCATATCTGCATGCTTCCCAGGAGATGAAGACCAAACCGACTCAGGCAAGCGTAAAAGAATTACAGGGAATGGGAATCCAGCCGGATATTCTGGTCTGCCGTTCTGAGCATCCACTGGATCAGGGAATCAAAGACAAGATCGCCCTCTTCTGTAACGTGCCATCTGATCACGTTCTTCAGAACCTGGATGTGGAATATCTTTACGAAGCACCACTCGCCATGGAAGAAGAACATCTCGCTTCCGTTGTATGCGAATGCCTGAAGCTTGACTGTCCGGAACCGGATCTGAAAGACTGGAAAGAGATGGTCGAATGCCTGAAGCATCCGACACAAGATGTAACAGTCGCCCTGGTCGGCAAATATATCCAGCTCCATGACGCATATATCAGTGTTGTTGAAGCATTAAAACATGGCGGCATCTACAGCCACACAACCGTAAATATCAAATGGATTGACTCTGAAACTGTCACACCGGAAAATGTCGATGAACTTCTCGGTGATGTAAGTGGTATCCTCGTACCTGGTGGATTCGGTGACCGTGGTATCGAAGGTAAGATCGAAGCCATCAAATATGCAAGAACACATAAGGTTCCGTTCCTCGGACTCTGCCTTGGAATGCAGCTTGCCATCGTAGAATTTGCAAGAGACGTTGTCGGATATCATGATGCACACAGCGTAGAACTGAATCCAAACACTACACATCCGGTCATCCACATCATGCCTGACCAGATCGGTATTGAAGATATCGGTGGAACCCTTCGTCTTGGTTCTTATCCTTGTGTTCTTAACAAAGAATCAAAAGCTTATAAATTATATGGAAAAGAAGAAATCCACGAACGTCATCGTCATCGTTATGAAGTCAACAATGACTACCGTGATGCTCTTACCCAGAACGGTATGCTCTTATCCGGACTTTCTCCGGACGGCAGAATCGTAGAGATGGTGGAAATTCCGGAACATCCTTGGTTCATCGGAACACAGGCACATCCGGAACTCAAATCCCGTCCGAACAAACCACATCCGCTGTTTAAGGGATTTGTGGAAGCTTCTCTGGAATATAGTAAAGAGAAGTAATAAAATGAAATTATATCGTTTCTAAGTAAAAGAAACTCCAGAATCAGCAGTATAAAATTGATTCTGGAGTTTTTCTTTATTCATTCTTTTTTAACTATTTTAGAATTCCGTATATACATATGATTGATAAGATCGGTCCAAACCATTTCACTATGAAAAGAAATGTGTTTTGAATGGAAAATATCCATTCACTATTTGCTGCCAAAATACCATTTCCTGTTGTAATTTGAAACTGCCGCCAATTACGGCGGCAGCAAAACATTCTTCTATTATCTGTAATTAATTTTCATCAGCAATCTCAATCAGTTTATCCAGCAGTTCAGAATAACTATATCCCAAATCTTCCATCAGCTGCGGATACATGGAGATACTCGTAAATCCCGGAAGGGTATTGATCTCATTCAGGTAAACGTGATTGGTCTTCTTATCCAGGAAGAAATCCACACGGCTCAGTCCATGTCCGTCAATTGCCTTAAAGGCACGAACAGCATACTTACGGATCTGTTCCTGAATCTCTTCATCTACTTTTGCAGGGATACATGTCTTACTCTCTGCATCTTCGTATTTGGATTCAAAGGTATAGAATTCACCATGAGGCATGATCTGTCCGACTCTGGATACGATGATGTCATCATTTCCAAGAACGGCTGTCTCAAGCTCGATACAGTCTACACATTCTTCTACAACGATGTGTGTATCATACTTCGCAGCTTCTTCCAGCTTTGCCATCAGATCTTCCTCTTTATCGCAGCGGTAACATCCAACACTGGATCCGGAACGGCTTGCCTTGATAAAGCATGGCATACCAAGTTCTTTCATAATCGAAGCTTCTACTTCTTCTGTTTCTTCCATGTCTTTTTCGACAACGACCAGTCTTCCGTCATTTCGTTTTTTCACATATACGGATTTAACCTGCGGAATTCCTGCACTTTCAAATACTTTCTTTGCAAAAATCTTATCCATACATGCACTGGATGCAAATACACGGCATCCTACATACGGAAGCTGTGCCAGTTCAAATAATCCCTGGATAGTTCCATCTTCTCCGTAAAGTCCGTGAAGTACCGGGAATGCAACATCCTGACTTCTCAGAAGATCGAATACACCTTCTACCACTTCCGCTCCGTCAAGCCAGGTATCTTTTGACAGGTCATTATCTTCCTGCTTTAAGATGTACCATTTCCCATCTTTTGCAATGCCGACAAGTGTAATCTCATATTTATCTTTATCCAGATGCTTCATCACTGAATTACAGGAAATTCGTGAAATTGAATGCTCACTGGACTGTCCGCCACAAACAACAAGTAACTTTTTCTTCATATCAGTTTCCCTCTGTTTCTTATCATATACTCTTCTCCGGTTCCCTCCGGATACTACTTAGAATAATTTACCACGTCCGCCATGCATTTACAATAAAAGTTTGGAATTTCAATAAATTTTTAAGCATTTTCCAGGCTTTCTACAAATGCAAACAGCTCTTCCATCGATCCCTGGTAATCGCTTTCGATTGGAAGATCCTTTTTATTTTCCTTCGTATCTGTAACAAGGAATGTCTTTACGCCGAGTTTCCGAATTGCAAGATCCTCTTCCACGTCATTTCCTACCATCAGACACTCTTCCGGTCTAAGATGAAACTGTTCAAGAATTGTTCGGTAATAGTCCACATTTGGCTTGCAGTAACAATTATCCTCATAAGTTGTGATCAGCTCAAAATCCTCTGCATCCAGTCCCGCCCATTTGATCCGGTTCATCGTTGCCACCTTTGGAAATACCGGATTGGTTGCAAGGTAGGTGCGGATTCCTTTTTCCTTTGCCTTTTTCACAACCTTGTCCGACAGACTGTTTGGCTGCGTCACCGCAATTGCCTGGTTAAATTCATTTGCATAGAAATCAAGGGCAATCCGTTCGGAATTCTCCGAATCCGTCGGAAGCAGTTCGTCCATATACTGCCAGAATGCTTCCCGGTTGGTACAGCTTCCGTCATTATTCACCATCGCTCCATAGCCCTTCCACACGGATGCGATAAATGCTTTCGGATCAAAGGAAATCCCCTCGGATATATATTTTTTTGCCAGAAGCGGCATATAAAAGGTAACAAATTCGTCCTGGTTCATCGGAAGCAGCGTCCCGTCAAGATCAAATAAAATATGTCGAATGTGCATTATTCTTCCTCCAGATTCAGATGATGTAACTTTTTGTAATAAGAGTCCAGCGTATACAAAGCAGCCACCGGATTATTTCCAAGCACCCGATCCTTTACAACCAGCGTTGTACTCGGCGCCTCGGCATATTTGTAAAAGAGGCTGTCATGTCCCACGCAAAGTCCCATCACGATATTGATGTCCGTCTTCTCTTTGTTCAGCATCTGCGCCTGCAGGATTGGGTTACACATATGAACTCCGACCTCCTCGCACCGTTCCGGAATGCCGACCTCGGTCTTTGGAACTTCTCCGATCTTACAGCCCACACCGTACACTTCAAAGCCGTATTCTCTCAAAAGTCCTGCCAGCAGGTGGCTTTCCTTTAAGAGTCCCACACAGCTTGCAATTCCGATCTTCTTGGCACCCAGTTTTTTTGCCCAGCGGATCGTCTCCTCCACACGGGTTGCCTGGCAGTAAAAATCGTGCTCGATCTCGGCACTTGCACGCATGATCTTCAGATCTTTTTCATCTCCCAGATAGGTATCAAGCGCCCTCTGCCGGTCTTTCAAGTCCATATTATGCGACACGCAAAATCCAGGATATGGCTTATGATTCTCTATATTCTGCTTTACATTGCATTTCTTGACATTGCAATCTATACATGACAACTTTTTTGTTTCTTCCACTTTTTTCTGCCTCCTCTTGATATACAGATAAGGATAACTGGTATTTTGGGAAAATGCAAGCACGGAATAACTTTACTTGTTTCCGCAAAAGTGTTATCATTATACTAATTCAATTTTACAAAAAAAAGACATACATATGAAGTTTCTAATTTTACTGATTATTGCACTGGTCATCAGTTCGATCGGGTTTAAAAAAATTGTCTGGTTCATCTCGCTTGTCTATTGTTTCTCTATCGCCGGAATCGGCGTGGGCCTGATCGTGCTGTTCTTTAAAGAGCTGACCATCCCAACTCTGGTGATGTCCCTGCTTTTTATTGTGTACGGATACAGGCTCGACGGATATCTAATGATCCGTGAACGCAAAAGTATTTGCCGGAATGATCGCCGCGCTGATCATTGGGCGGCAAGTGATTGATTGCGGTCATTTTGTAGATGTGAAAAAAAATATTCTGTATTCCAGTTTAACTAACAAGACCTTTCAATTACTACACAAGAAAATCAAAAAGGAGATTCTGTATGAAATCTACAACAAAACAATGGATATTTTTCTTAGCTCTCCCAATTTATACTCTTTTAGGTGCGTTTTTATTGCAAAGAATTATCTATGTATATTTGAATGGTCTTATTTCAGAAATGCTCTTTTTATTGATTACGATTATTCCGTCAATTGCAATTATAATTTATATTTCTGTCTATAATAAGTCTCTTGAAGAATACGGATTTCATTTACATAAACCAATAATTCAATTATTTTGTGGAATCGTTCTTTATGTATTTATGGGAATCTTTTTCCGTTTTACTTTCTTATCCCCACCACCTTTTTCTGAAGCACTCCGTAATATAATTGCTAAATTTGACCGAATAAACATAGCTAACTTTTTCTACATATTTAATATGCTTTTAAATGTACTGACCGAAGAAATTCTCTGGCGTGGATTTGTTTTGACTTTTTTGTCAAAGAAATCAAATAATTTCTTTGCTATTTTTATTACTTCTATTTTCTTTGGATTGATGCATTTTCCTGTTACTTATTCTTTTACACAGGTTATTAATACATGTATTATTTCCATTTTATATTGTTCTTTAAGAACTTTTTTCCCTGATAAATTTAGCATTCTCTCACTTACAGTTACTCATTTTCTTTGGAATGTGGCTCTCTATTAAAATATATTTTTGAGAAATAAGTTTGAATCTAAACTGTGAATTTTTCTACACTAAAAATTTTTTTCAGAAATGCTAACAAAATATAAACCAAAAATTTTTGACCTAAAATATAAGGTTTTAACCCCAATTTAAAGTAAGAAAATTTGACATTTCAACAGACACATGATAATATGACTATAGAAAAAGAGTGCTACCGATAGACGGTTAGCCCTTATACTAATTGATTAAAAATAACCGTTCAGTTTGCAGGCTGGGGCGGTTATTCTTGTGTCTTATTATTATCTTTGCCGAATGTGTATCCGACACAAAAGCAGGTGATTCCAAAACTCACAACTGCAATAAAATCCAAAATACTCATTGGCTTAGCCCTCCTTTCCAGCAGATTCCTTATCAAGGTTTCTATGTAATCAGAGGGTCACAGGTCTCCGTTCTACTTCGGTCGTTGCAAAACGAGTGCCACTAGCACTCTGCACCCTCTGAAAAAGGACTAACCACCACCGTTATGATAGCACCCATGCTTTGATTATATCAGCCGTGAAATTTCACCACAGTAAATTTATCAGTTGGATTCCAACAAACTCTTATCAATGATCTGGAAATTCGCCCGGTGTATGTACAGCGCTTTCCCATCGATCATCAACTTCGTAAACTTTGGCAGATCATCCGGGATTTCCCAGTACACATCTTCTCCACTATACGCTACGATCGGCTGTCCCAGTTGGGATTTGATAACAACAACTCTGGCTTTTCCAAACATATTTTTATACTTATTCAGGACACCTGCGAACGCAGTATTGTCTGTAATCTTACCGCTTGCATTGCTTTCAATATCCTCCTGCGTAAAATCCACATCCGCTTTCAACGCGTCCTGCGCAAAAATACAGGTATCACCACAGCTCTCGATTTCCTTTCCATCGATTGTAATCGTAATGACAGAGGAAAGCTCATATCCCGTGATAACATTACCGTCTGAATCATAGCTTGAAGTTTCCACTGCATTTCCCTGCACATTGATCTTGTCTCCTGTGGTTGTCATTACACGATTCCCGTAATTATCATAGGTCGTGATCGTGTACGAATTCCCCACTAATTTTCCTGTAATATCGTTCAATTTGGAGCTGAGCATACTGCATCCCGCAAGCGCTATAGTCATGACTGCGCATACTACTGCCATTGCAAATCTTTTCTTTTTCATAAATTTTCTCCTTTGTCCTTTCGCAGAATCATCTTTTTGCCATTACCTTACTTTATCTTAAGTATCCCTGTATAATTATGTAAAATGTCGTCCGGCTGCATCGCATCCGATACCATGGCAATCTCAAGCTTATACTCTGTATCCTCATCACCAATTGATCCCTGAACCGGCACATACCGGTCAAAGCAAACATTTTGTTTCTTTTTTGTTGTGACAATTATCGTGACATAATCCTCCGTTGTCTGAAGCTTGTAGTAGATATCTTCTTCCGGGAATGTATCCCTTGCCCGGTCGATCATGTCCGCATAATTGTAATATTCCGATTTGTCACCAAGACCTGTCGTTTTTTCATCGATCGCATTCTGCAGCTTTTCTAAAACTGCTGCTGTCCTTGCCTCATTTTGCCTGCACTCGATCGCTGATGTAATATTCACATACAGTGAAATAACAAGTATAATCCCAGCCATAACCGCTATTGATGTTAGCCAGACCATGGCAAGCTTTGATTTCTTTTTCTTTACTTCCTCTTTTGTGAGATGGATATTCGAAAATTCGTTTACAAAATATATCGGATTTTCATTTCCGTAAGCAATAATCGCATCGACCGTGTCATAACCTCTTTCAACACTGTATTTCTGCCATACACCATATTCTGAGTAAAACTTTTCCAGCCTGTAATAGAACGATAAAAACCATCCTGTATATCGTTTTCTCCGGATAAAAAACGCACAAATCCCGCCAATAAGAATTGCAAAATATCCGACTCCCATTACGCCATAATAAAGACCTTCTATTTTCGATACCTGCTTTTCCGGCAATACCGCAAGTAACTGATATTCCCCATTCTTTTCTTTTTCCCAGTATGTCTGAAACCGACTGCCATAAGAATATTTGATCGGATCCATTCCAAGTTCTGCAAGTGTGTAACTTACATGCTCACCTTTATTCGGATTTTTCAAGCGCAATGACTCGCCATCCTCCTGCACAACTCCAATTACGCTCTTTTTTCCTATGAGAGAATATCCTGTTACACTTTCAAACGGATCATACTGACCGGCTCCGAAAAACCATACCAGTGAAAGGATCATATAAACGACAAAGAGTTTTATGAGTTCTTTCCACACGTTATATTTTAAAGACCTTTCTATGATCTCTTTTTCATGTGCCGGGATTCCGGGCAGTGTGCTGTACCAGGAAGCGAACCGCTCTCTTTTGGTTTCCTCATCCATTGCTTTTCTTAGATTCATTGCTGTTGCAAGCTGCATCTTCTTTTCCTCCTTTGTACATCTTCTTAAGGATAACTTGTATTTTTTTGAAATGCAAGCGTCCTCTGGTATTCTTCGAAAATCAACAAAATCATACGAACTACTTCGTTTTCAAAAAATTTCTTTATTTTTTGACATCGTTTTATTTTTGTGTTAAAATTCAGATACTAAGATATATACATCATTTAAGTTCAATCAATTATACTTTGTAATTTTTAAGGATGGATCATACCAATGTTCAATTTTAAATTTGCTCTTCTTCCACTCCTCATCCTTTCAATTGGATTATCCGGATGTACAAAGCTAAATAAAGATGTCTCCAAAACACTCTCTATTGTTATAGAACCTGCTTTTAAGGAGCAGGTTCTTGATGCTGTAAAATATGCCACATCCAAAAATAACTCTCTGGAATTTGAAATTAAAATATTATCTCCTGATCCTGATAAAAGATCTGCAGAAATTCAGAAACTCCGTACACAGATCATGTCTGGAAAAGGTCCTGACTTATATCTTGTTAACTGTTCCACCGATGGAGCTGCGCAGATGAACGAACCTCTTTTTGAAAATCCTTATAAGGCAATGCAAAGTGGTGTATTCGCCTCATTGGATAAATATATGAAAAAAGATTCTTATTGGCAAAAGGAAAACTATAATCCGTCTTTTCTTCTCCCCGGTCAATATCAGGAAAGACAATATATTCTTCCTCTTTCCTGCCACTATAATATGTTAATCTCCGATACTGTACTTGATTATACACAGGAAAATGATACCTTAGAAGATTGGATTTCAAATATAAAAAGTTCTTCTGACCACGCTCTGAAAAATGCACTATTCGAATTAGATAATATCAGTGGTAACTGGTTTCAACCTGCTGCGGATTACAATTCCGGTCAGATTTTCTTTGATAAGGAAAAGTGGAGTAATTTCGCATTAGAATACTTATTATTTAAACAAGATTATTTAGAAAATGAAAAGACAAATAATACTGATACTAGCTCTTCGCATATTTTAATCTCATCTTTGGATGACATAAACGAACACACAACGCAAATAGACATAATCCCTGATATTCAGGGAAAAAAAATGGCTGCCATTCGTTGCTTTGGTGCTGTAAGTATGGCATCTGATTATAAAGAAGAAGCTTATCACTTCTTAATGTATTTTTTAAATAACGTAATTCAGGAATCAACTAGTACTAATGGAATGTCACTAAGCGCAAATGGTGTCCTTGGAACAGATTATCCGGTACAAGTATCTGCCATCCGTACAAAACTGTCCTTCTTAGATCAGTCAAAACAGGATTTAGCTATAAAAGCATTTCAGTCCTTAGAAGGAGCATATTTTCCGACAGAAGTTGAACATTTTATTTATGAAGAGATTATAGAAAATAGTAGTTTATTATATAGTCCGCAAACTGATTTTAAAAAGATATGGCAAGATAAGCTTTCGGCTTTAGCAGACAAAGCATGGAATGATTATCATACACAGGTGACAGAATAGTTTTAAGTGAAAGCGAGCGTGATGCAATGAAAAAAAAGAAGAAGGGATTCTTACTGGCTTTCCCTGCAATATCAGGATTTCTTTTCTTTTATCTGATCCCATTTTTGATTGTTTTGTGGTATTCTGTTTCTTTTGGTATCGGAAAACGCGAATTTGTAGGTCTTGATAATTATAAAGAACTATTTAAAAATACAATGTTTTTACTGGCAGTAAAAAACACTTGTAAATATATGCTTGTTACAATACCAGTTACTTTAGGGACAGCTCTCTGTATTTCTGTAATTTTACAACAGATTACGAAAGGTCAGAAAATTTTCCGACTCTCTTTTCTTTATCCAATCATCATGCCAATCGCATCTATAGTTTTAGTCATCCAGTTTTTTTTCAAAAATAATGGTTTTTTGAATCTGATACTAAACTTTTTTTATCTTCCTGAAAAAGACTGGCTTCATACCTCAAGCGCTTTTTGGATCATCTGTATTTTATATTTCTGGAAATTTGTTGGATATTATATTTTCATTTATTCTTCCAGACTTCAGATGATTCCGAAAGAATATTATGAATATGCCAGTCTTCACGGAGCCGGAAAATGGCAGAGCTTTTATTATATTACCTGTCCTATATTGTTTCCGGTTATCCTTTTTACATTAATACTCTCCATAATGAATGCGTTTAAATGCTACAGAGAAGCCTTTTTACTTGGCGGAACTCATCCAGACAACAGTATTTATTTTTTACAACATTTTATGAATAATAATTTACAAAATCTGAATTACCAAAAGGTTTCCGCCAGTGCAACTATTATTACCGTATTTATTCTTTTTCTAAGTGGTCTTATCTATATGATATACTATTTTCTAAAGAGGAGGACTGCCGATGCATAAGTACAAACAGTACACCCGGCTCTTTGTTTTTTCGATCATAGCCTTTATTTTTTTATTTCCAATTATCTATCTGATTGTATTTTCAGTTTTTCATTCAGATACCGGATTTTCTCTGATGAATTATTATAAAGTTTTTCTGGCAAAACCTGATTATCTGATAAAATTTTGGAGAAGCCTTGCCATGTGTCTGATGATTGCGGCAGGACAAACCCTTTTTTCCTGTATGTCAGGAACAGCATTTGCAAAATATTCTTTTCCTCTGAAAAAATTCTGGTTTATACTATTTGCACTATTTATGATTTTACCGATTCAGGTAACACTGCTGCCGAATTATATTTTATTAGAAAAACTAAAACTTTTAAACAGTTGGAAAGCTTTGATAATCCCTGCAATATTTTCACCTTTTGGAACTGTATGGCTTACTTTCGTTTTCCAGGCAATCCCAGATTCTACACTTGATGCCGCAAGAATGGATGGCGTAAATCAGCTACAAATGATTCGCTACATTATAGTTCCAAATTCAAAACCTGCCGTTATCACATTATTTATATTAGTATTTACAGAAAGCTGGAATATGGTTGAACAGCCTATCCTTTTTCTCGAAAAAGAAACCGACTATCCCCTTTCTGTTTTTCTCGCATCACTCAATCAAAATGCTGTTGGAATTCAATCCGTCTGTGGTCTACTATGTTTACTTCCAGTGACATTTTTCTTTTTATATTACAATACAGAATTGACGGATGGACTAAAAGATATTTTATGGAGTTGATAAAATGATGAAAAAGAAAACCTGGAATGCCGGATGTATGATCCTGATTTCTTTAATGATCTGTACTATTTTATCCATCCGTATAGAAAAATGGATGCAGATACCTGTAGAGATTGCAACGATCAGTCAGACAGAAGAAGAAAAGCTTAATTCTACCATCCGTATTCCCAAAAGTTGCTATAATACCGATACAAATATGATTTTTTATCTGGCAGAGCAAGAAGGAGTATTCGGAACAAAATTTCTCGCCTTTTCAAAGGCTGTCGATCCTCTTTCCATAACTGCAGATAGTATTCTTCTTCCGGAAGAAAAAGATGAAAAAGGACAACTTTTGCAGATCATAAAATGGTCTACATATCCATTAAAAGATGGAGATGAAGTCACCATCGATCAGGAAGGGGAACATAAAAAACAGTCTGGTGAAAACAGACGTATTTTAGAAAAGCAAAAATCTTTTTTCTTTTTGTTTGGAATAACCGTCCTGATTTTAATTTTTATCTTTGCTTTTGGAATTAAAGATTTGTATAAGTTTCCTGCCGGAGATTATAGAAAATGTGTCAGAGGAATGCTACTCATTCTGATTGGATTTGGTATCTTATGGAAAATTACTGCACTTGTGAATATTCCGCGAGAATATCTGCCTCCGGAATGTATATTGGATCTGGGATTTTATTTACATTAATCTATAAAACGGATAAAGTCAAACTGCTATATGAAAAAGTTTTAAATCGCAATAGCAGTTTGACTTTCTTCTTTTTATCCTATCAATACTTTTTTTCCTTCAAATGCAAAACCATAATGATGAATCTCTTCTTTTTTTAGACCTCTGTCATATAGTTCTGCATCATAACATTTTTCTTTAATCTGTGTCAGTGCCGTCTGCACAGTGTCTTCCAACGATTCTTCTCTTTTTATATTTCTCACTTTAAATTCCATAATAATCGCCGGATACTTTTTTGTTTCTTTTATTTTAGGAATCATCATCACGTCATAACGTCCAAAACCACTTTCTCTGTTCGACCGAATCTCATAGATATCAGTCTGATCCGCAATGAGTCCCAGAACAAATCCATGATAAAATCGTTCCGGTTCATTTTGTCCTACATCAAAATAACTGAATGTTGTCATTATAATCTGATTCATATAATAGTTCATAGCATCTATATCATCACTTAATAATGCCTTCATGAACTGATTATAATTGGATTGATTCTTTGCGAACCATCTTTTAAACATAGTTGTAAACATTGCTGTTGTTTCCAGATTGGTGATTCGCAGATGATACCATGGCTCTAACAAAACGCCCCGATATTCTATCTGCTCTGCTTTCAGATAACCACTTACCAGCATCAGGCTCCAGATTGCATTCTCATCTTGATCAAGCTGCTCAAATACGATTTGTTCATCAAAATTAACTACGATTTCTTTTCCCTGCAGCAATTCTTCCATCTTTTCTTTGATGTCTGTGGAAGCTTTTCGAATCAGTTCATCAATCATACTATTTGAACTGGTATCTGCCCAATAAGGACGGACCTGTTTTTTATCTAAAAATTAGTAATTGACCAAGGATTATAGATATCATGCGTATTTCCAAATATAAAACCATCATACCAGGACTTTACAAGCTTTTTCTGATTGTTCATCCCACGCTCTTCTAACGCCTGAAATACTTCTTCTTCCGAAAATCCGAAACAGGTTTCATACTCCGTTGATGTCGTTGTTACAACGTTAAGATTATTTAAATCTGAAAATACAGATTCTTTCGACACGCGTGTAATCCCTGTCATCATTGCTCTTTCCAAATATGGATTTGTCTTAAACGTTGCATTAAATAAACTTCTGATAAATGCTGTAAATTCTTTCCAATATCCATAGAGATAAGCTTCCTGCATCGGGGTATCATATTCATCCAGCAAAATAATAACTTTCTTTTTATAATACCGGCTCAGGCAATTTGCCAGATTTTTTACCGCATTACAGATTGTATCATTTGCCACCTGTTTTTTGATTCCTGGATTTTTTGCATAATAATCTAACTCTTCAAAGCATTTCCTCTCACCATCCGTAAGTTCATTACTTTCAAGCAGATACCTATGTTCTGAATAGGCTTCATTGATCGCCATGATAATCCCATCTCTGGCATCTTCATAATTACTGCCTTTAATTGCGGCAAAACTCAGAAAAATTACCGGATAGGTTCCTTGCATTTTACGATACTTTTCCTTTTTCCAGACTGCCAATCCTTTAAAAAGGTCTTCCCGTCCTGTAAATTGATTGGAAAAGAAACAATTCAGCATACTCATATTCAATGTTTTTCCAAATCTACGCGGTCTGGTGATCAAAGTAATTTCATCTTTTGATTCCCACCACTTACAGATCAGATCTGTTTTATCAATATAAAAACAATCATTCTCCCGAAGAGATACAAAATTCTGTTTTCCGATACTGATTACTTTTTGCATGAAAGATTTCCTCCCTTCCTGAATATCTATGGGTTATTATATCCTATTTGTTTCTTATCTTTCAACCGCTTATTTGTGTTAAATTTCTTTTCCTTCTGTGATGGTAAAATAGGTAAACTTTTTATGATCCATTTGAATTTTTATTGTGATGGAATGATTCTTTGATTTTTCTTCTTTTATCAATTCTAAGTCTACTTTTACAAAGTAACTATTAGATTCTTTTGTTATGTTAATGTCTATTAAATTGTAGGAATCGTATTGTTGCAGAATTTTTACTGGTAAATAATAAAATGTCTTTAAGAAAGATTGGAATGCCGCTTCTGTTATGAAGTATTTTTGCAAAGGCTGAGATAAGGATTGATTATCACTTCCGGTTTCCAGAATTTTTTTGTATTCTGTCTCTGCCCTGGAATCGTCATTTAGCCATTCATATATGAAAGTAGTAATTACTTCTTTGTCCGGCTGATATTTCTGCAACGATATTATGATTATCGCACAGAGAACAATAATAGTACCAATGGAACTGGATAATCTTTTTTTCATAGGCATTATTTTAAACCTCCTTTGTTCTTTATAAATATCATATATATGATTTTTATTGATGGCAATATTTTTTACAGTTTTTCATATTTATTTTTTGCTTCATTGATACACATTTTTACATGCGTTATACTGAAAAAAATGATTGCAAAACTTAAAAGCCGAAAATGAATCAACGAAATAAGGAACTATTATTGATCTAGATACTATAAAACTCAAAAACAAGTCAACAGAATAAGAATATTTTATTGACTTAGATACTGTAAAATTCAAAGCTAATCAACGAAATATGCAGATATAGTTGATTTAGAATTTCAGAAATTAAAAACAGATCAACAAATTCGTTTAATCTGGTTGATTGAAAATTACAGAAATCATAAATAAATCAACAAATTCGGCGTTGCTAGAGATGTTGGAAAATAATTGAATTAAATTTAGGGAACGCAAGACAGGCGCGGGAAGCGGAGCTGAAGCTCCTGTTCCGCTGGAGATTGATTAGTTTGTAGAATGATGCACTCTACTCTTTTGCCCCGACACATACGCTGTGCTGCATTCGGCTAATGCTGTCGCATCATCCGAATGAGAGCTGGCGCTCTATATAAAAATAAAAAGATGGGGCTGTGAAATAAGTCCCTAAAAGAAATAGGACCATTCGTTCATGCGAAAGGTCCTATTTTTGTGGTAAAATTAACTTGCGGTGAAAACTTTACACAATAATTATTGTAATTCAAAACAAGGATATTTACCACTGTTTCTTTCAGATTGTTTGGATCTGCTGGATCCTGTTTTAACATTTGACAGATTGATGGGAGGAATCGATTTAAACAAGTATCTGACGGATATTCCGGAGTACACAACCGGACGACTCAGATATAATCCAGTCAACATGTTAAAAACAGTACTTTTCGGATTTATGACTAGCGGCTACTGCTCTCTGAGAGAACTGGAAGACAACTGCAAAGTTAATATCAGGTTCATGTATCTCATGGATCATCAGACTCCGTCATACAGAACCTTTGGATATTTCATCAATGAAATACTTCAAGATAAGATTGAAAACATTTTTAACGACATCAATCATGCTATCTTTAACGAGGAGCATGTAGATCTGCAACATCTCTACATCGACGGCTCCAAGTTTGAAGCGAACGCAAACAAGTATACCTGGGTATGGAAGAAGGCTACCGAAAAGTTCCGTTACAAGCTTTACGAAAAAATCACTGCGGAGATTGAGGAAATTAATGCAGAAATCGCATGGAGCGGGGTGCAGATCACAACAAATCCGGAGTATGTACCGGATTATCTGAATGAAATCGTTGAGCAGCTAGTACTTTTATGGGAACTGGATACAAGTACATTTGTTTACGGAAGTGGAAAGCGAAAATCCAAAGAACAGCGTCATTATGAACACTTGACTACTTTCTGTCAGAAACTTCAAGAATACATACAAAAAATTGAAATCTGTGGTCCTAATCGAAACAGTTACTCTAAAACAGATAACTCAGCTACCTTTATGCGTATCAAAACGGATTACATGGGCAATGATCAGCTTCTGCCAGCATATAATGTACAGATTGGTGTAGCAGATGAATATATTGCAGTTGTTGACGTGAACCATTATCGTTCGGATATGGATTGTTTCGTTCCTTTGATGGAGCACTTCAAACAAACTTATGGATTCTATCCCAAATATCCTGTGGCAGATGCTGGATATGGCTCATACAACAATTATATTTTCTGTGAACAGAACGGAATTGAAAAGTATATGAAATTTCCAATGTTTAAAAAGGAAACTAAGGATCAGAAATATCATGAAGATCCATTTCGTGCAGTTAACTTCAGAATTGATGAGCAAGGTGTCATGAGATGTCCTAACGATAAAGCATTCCATTTTTTATACAGAAAAAATGTGAGGGGAAATCAATACGGACGTAAGGAAGAA
>NZ_JAQFCE010000016.1:0-83309 GCF_027690675.1 Bariatricus sp. TF06-38A | reverse complement strand
AAAGTCAATCTCAATTTAACCTCAACAAGGTTTGTTTTTTTCATCCACGCAAAATCTTCTTTGTACAACAGACTGTTAGATATAACAAAAACAGCCTTTCAAAAACAGTTAACTTCTAAATCAACTGTTTTTTGAAAGGTCGTTTCATCAGATTCTTATAGCAATCCAGCAAATAATCTCATAAATAATTGTCCCAGTCTCAAATATGCACTTCGTCCGGTTTGATATTGGTCTGTCACATCACGACATTCTCCCATCGTTCTTATCAAATCATTTTTTATTTCCACAACTGCCTGACAATCTGCCATAAAACAGCCGTTTTCAAAATGGTGATATAAACTTCGATAATCCAGATTAATTGTTCCACAGGTTGCCATACAGTCATCTGCCACACTCATTTTTGCATGACAGAAACCAGGAGTCCACTCATAAACACGAACACCATGTTTAACTAATCCATGATAAAAAGAACGAGTTATATTATAAATGAACTTCTTATCAGGGATACCCGGTGTGATAATTCTTACATCTACCCCTCGCTTAGCAGCCAGGCATAACGCATGTGTCATTTCATCTGTTATGATTAGATATGGAGTCATAAACCAACAGTATTTTTCAGCTTTATTTATCATACTGATATAAACTTCTTCTCCTACCTGCTCATTATCCATAGGACTGTCTGCATAAGGTTGAACAAACCCAGTTTGCTGTGCCGCATAATCATAATGGAAAAGGTATTTACTAAAATCAGAATCATTAGCATCCTTATCACTTACTGCATTCCACATCTCCAAAAATGTCACCGTAAGCGACTGAACAGCATCTCCTTCTAAACGAATACCTGTATCTTTCCACTGTCCGTACGGGTGTGTGTAATTAAAATATTCATTTGCGAGATTATATCCACCTGTAAATCCGACTTTTCCATCAATAACTGTTATTTTTCTATGATCACGGTTGTTCAAAAACAGATTTAAACCTGGCATAAACGGATTGAATACACGGCAATGAATTCCTATTCGCTCCATTTTTTTCACAAAATCTGTATTAATAAAGCCTATAGAACCCATATCATCATAGAATACTCTAACTTCCACACCTGCTTTTACTCGCTCTTCCAGAACATCTTGAATCTTATGCCATGCTTCAGCGTCTTCTATCGCATGATATTCCATGAAGATAAATTTCTGTGCTTTCTTCAAATCCTTAAGCTGTGCCTCTAATCCTGTCACTGCTTCATCAAAATACACAATATCTGTATTCTGATAGATTGGATACTGCGAATTTCTTTGTATGTAACTTGCGATATTTCCTGCTTTCGGAATCGTTTCTTTTATTCTACTCAAACACTCCTGATTGTCAGGAAGCATTGGTAATAATTTACTATCAATTTCTGTATATCGTTCACGCATTTTATGTGTGCCACCATTCAAACCAATCAACAAATACAGGCCTACACCCATAATTGGGAAGATTAGAATTAAGATGACCCAAGGCATTTTCATAGAAGAGGTCTTATCTGATGCGTACAATCCCAAAACCAAGATTCCACTCAAAATCCTTGTAAATAAATTTATAATTTCTGCATATTCATTCAAGCGTGTTACGATAGTAATAATAAAAATTACTTCCAGAAGAATGCAGACTATGGAAAAACACAGCCGTTTTACCCCATTTTTTGTTTTTGCTTTGCCCTCTAAAGTATCTTGCTTCATATATATTCCACCTTCCTACTTGCTCAGTTTTCTGCCTAAATTTCATGAAACATACCTATTTTGTCTTTTATTCTCTGCATTTCATTATCCGCTTCAATGATAGCTCTTGCAGAATGAAGTAATTCTTCACTTATCTCATCATAACCAGGCATTTCTTCAATTCCTTTTTTATAGCGAAGTTGATGTTCCAATGTTGCCCAGAAATCCATACCATTGGTTCGGATCTGTAATTCTACACGCATAGGTGTTTTACCCTTAGCAAAAAATACTGGTATTTCAACAATCATATGATAGCTTCGATAACCATTTGGTTTTGGATTTTTTATATAATCTTTTATTTCAATAACTTTAATATCATCCTGTTGGGTAATCAAATCTGATATCATATAAATATCGTCAATAAACGCACAAACTATTCGAACGCCTGCTACATCATTTAAATATGTCTGTATATTTTCTGTTGTAAAATCATGTCCCATTTTCTGCAATTTATTGTAAATACTATTGGGCTTCTTAATCCTTGTTTTTATAAAAGAAATAGGATTTCGATTGTTCTCAACTGAAAATTCATCATCCAAAACCTCAAGTTTAGTTTGTATCTCCCGAATAGCACAACGATACATCATCATTAAATTATAAAATTTTGTAGCATTATTTAAAAATTGTAGTGATTCCGGACTGTCCATCCAGAGTTTTTTTACTTCATCCTTTGTCATGGTACTTTCCTTTCTACTTCATCCCCGTATTCAAAACATTATTTATTTTGATAGTTGATTCGTTCTCCTTGAATTACTGGATAACAAGGCTATCTATATAATTTAGATATTTCTCTTTGGTCATGACTCTTTTACAATAGAAATTTCTCGATCGTATCTATCTTCTCCATTCCACTTTAAATGATTATTTAGAACAGCTACTTTGCTTGTTGTATGAAAATATGATGAATGATGCTCAAACTGGGAATATTACTGGTCGTAATACAATTGCATCTGCTTTGACCAATATTGTTACTGGGAAGGAAGATGCAAATTTTTCATCACCAAATGGGAAATATAATTTCTTTACTTGCTCAAGTAATACATTGAAATGTGATGAATATGCGTTCAATGCTTCATCTATTTTGATAGCCGGCAATGGAGAGTTTAATGTTAAGCATTATACAGGAAAATTTAATGCTTATCAAAGAACATATGTGTTAATACCAGACCTAGAGTATTATGCTCTTCTGTATTTAGCAAGCATGTATCAAATAAAGTCATTTAAATCTGCAGCTTCAGGTTCGATTGTAAAATTCATTACCAAAGGAGATATTGAAAATATTCCAGTTTTTATTCCTGATAATAAAGCTATTTTAAACAAGTTTAATTGTTTGCTCATGCTTCAAGAACAATATCAGAAAGAAAGTGATGAATTAGCCTCAATAAGAGACTGGTTACTTCCAATGCTCATGAATGGTCAAGCTGCCATCGAAGATTGATATGATAAATAATCATTTATCTTATTATTAGTCCTTATCTTAGCGTCGATTTTTTCTAATACTGCAACCATTTTTTTCTGATTCTTCAATGAAATCACGGGAATAGTGTAATTTGGAAACTCCTCTACCGAAATACGATCAACAGTACTTCCTTTATCTGCCTTGTAGCTGGCAATAATCTCCGTCAGTTTTGCAATCTGTTGCGGAAAATTCCTTGCAATGTCATCTTCCAGGCGGTACTGGTTATTCATGTGATTAGCTTTTAAAAGCTTTAATTTTGCCACATCCACATCTAATGCCATCTTCTCTTTTACTGCCGGATTTCCGGTTGCAAGTGCTTTGACCTCTGCATAGGACAGCGCCGCTTCGTCCACATCTTCACAACTTCTGACCGGTGCTTTGCTCGTCATAATCTGGGAAATGAATTTCTGCTTGTTCTCGATCAACTGCCACATATAACTGTCGAAAGTGGATTCTGTTACATACCGGAAGATATGAACCTTTTTATTATGGTTTCCCTGACGGATAATACGTCCTTCCCTCTGTTCCAAGTCAGATGGTTTCCAACCAATATCCAAATGATGCAGGGCAATCAAACGGTCCTATAGTGATAGGTAATCCTTTGATGTTATCGCCAGACTTTCCCCCACTTCACACCGGACATGAGAGTTTCCCCTCATCCGGCGTTCCATCATCAGTAACTTCTACTTTTTAACATCGTAACTTACAGTTCCTTATCAAGTGCTTTTATATATCAGTCGCCTTACTTCCATAACATTCCCGATAACCACATAATATACCACATAATTCCTCACATAAATCCGATAATATGGATACTCTCTCCTTTTTGCAGAACGATAAGGTTCAAACGCAAGAGGATTTTCCAGCCTTTTCAATATGGCACTTTCAATATCATCAACCAACCGATGTGCTGCATCTTCATTTTTCAAGACATTTGTAATGTAATTTACCGTACTTAGCAAATCAGTTTCAAATATTGACAAGTAGCGAAGCTGATAAGATTTATTTTCCATGTATTGCACTCCTTGCATTTTTGAACACGCTTTCGTGAGAAAGTCTTTCATCGGTTCCCGCAGCCTGTCTGTCAGCTTCATCAAGCTTCATTTCGATATTATCAGTGAGGCTTGCATACTCTTCTAAACTTAAAACAACCATAGCTCCATATCCATTTTTAGTTAAATACACAGGATTTCCACTATTAACAAGAGTCTCAATTTCAGGAAATTTATTTCTGAGATCAGAAACTGGGCGAATTTGTATCATTTCCACCTCTCCTTTCACTTTTTGCTATCTTTATTTTATCCTAATTTTATCATAATTGCAATAAACAGCAACACATTTCTCACAAATTCTACCATCCGCTTATACTGCGTACTCATCAGTCATAACTATTTCTCTCAATATAATATTTTGCCGCTTCCTGTAAAGACATCCCTTTCTTTCTCGCTTTATCTCTCACACTGCTTACAGAGATACTTTTCATTCTACAAAAGGAATTGATTGATTCATATACACTTCCATCCTCCCAAATAAATTGCCGCTGTTTCGTAATCTTTCTAATATAATCAATCGCCTCATCATAATCGCTGTCTTTATTCCGGAACCTATAAGAATGCACAGATTGAACATTGATTCCATATTGCTTGCAGCATTCTTTCAAGTCCTTATACCTATCACCTTTATAGTAAAACGCGTCCATTTCCAGATTCTTCTTCCTTTTCAAACAATGCCGGAATGCTTCTTGTGCCGAACAATTCTTTCGCCATGCTCTATTGCGCACCGCTTTTAATGACACCGATTGATATAAAATTTCAAAGCTTCTTCTCTGGATATTCCGTGCCGTTTTGCGTATGCCGACACATAAGATGCATTGCATCCAAATGCTCTGCAACATGATGTAAATGTAATATATTCCTGTCCGCAGAAATATATTTTTCTTTTATTATGATAATTCAAATAGCTGGAAAGCGCATGCCGCAGCAGAAAATGTTTTCTTTTTGCATATCGCCGGACGCAGATCGGTTTAATCTCATATGCCATGCAGCATGCGGCGAAACTGTCATAAGTCACATGGTTATATGTAAAACGATTATATTTATAATACTGATAATAATGGCTGAACGCCTCCTCTTTTGATATGTTATTTTTCTGCATATAAGTACATAGGGATTTATAGTTTATATTGTAATAATCGCAGCATTCTTTTAAATCTGTCCACCTCACTTTCCTCCTTTATTACAAAATATTGCAAAATGTTATAGAATTAAAAAGTCCTTGCCGGACATCTCTGCCTGACAAGGATTTTTTTGATACTTTTTATTACTTCTTCTTTAAGAGGACATTTATTTGATTTATTCTCGAGAAACTTCCTACGCTTCTCTTTCCATTCCCATTCCTTCTGCAAGTTTCTTGCTGAAAGCGAGTACGACTGCACCAAGGATAGCTACAACTGCACCGATTCCGATGAAGAACGGCACTTCGCTTCCTTCTTTATAGAAGTTAACGAGGATCATGTTAAGAGCAGCTCCTACTGACTGAGACATTGACCATACAGTCATCATCTGTGTTACAAAGGCTTTTGGTGCTGCTACTGCTGTAATGGAGTAACCGATCGGGCATGTAAATCCTTCAGCAAACATCAGTACTACATAGAACAATACGATCCACCATGCATTTACTTTTGCATCGCCTGGGTAAATGATATAAAGGAGTGCAATAATCATTGCTCCAAGTCCCCACAAAATCGTTCCGAATCCCATCTTTGTTGTTCCGAATGGCTGTTTCTTGCCAAGTTTTGTCCAAAGCATGGTAAGAAGACTACCGAAGCAAACCGCAAAGATTGCCGGGATTGTCTGGAATGAAGCTGCCGGAATTTCTACTCCGAAGATCACACGGTTTACTTTTTCTTCATAGAAGATAGCAAGGATTGAAATTGTCTGTGTCCAGATCAAAAGTGTAACGGCGTTACAGATAAATGGTGGAAGCAGACAAAGTACTTTCTTTTTCTCGTGCTTTTCTGTCTTCTTGCTGGAATAGATGAAGACAAGATAAGCAAGCGGGATAAAGATGGAAATAGTACTTACTACGTTTGCAAAGGAAGATATTTTCAGCTTTCCTGTTGCAAATGAAACTGCTAAAACTGTTCCTACGATAGCAACAACAATAAGCATTTTTACAACAAAAGAACGTTTCTTATCTGCCGGAAGCGGATCATCCGGTTCCAGACCGATATTTCCGAAGAATTTTTTGTAAGTAGCAATATAAGCAACAGTACCTAAGAATGAGAGAACTGCTGATAATGCGAATGCTGCGTGATATCCGCATTTCGCTGCGATTACACCTGCAAGGGCCGGAGCTGCTGCACCGATATTGGAAATTACGTAAGAAATTGTGAAAGCACTGTCACGTCTTCCATCGTTCTCATCGTAGAATTTACCGATCAGAGTTTCGATACATCTTCCTGCGAAGAGTGAACCGAATACCATACATCCCATAGCTGCTGCATATCCTACTACCCCAAGTGGAAATGCAAGTAAAGTATAACCGATAAATCCGGTAACTCTGGCTACAAGCAGTGACCTACGACATCCAAGAATACGGTCGCAGACATAGCTTCCGATGATGGTTGTCATTCCGACTACAGTTGCATATAAAGAAATCAACTGTGCTGCATCCGCTTTATCGAATCCAAGACCTGCAGGTGCATTTGCATACAGGTAATAGATCATTACGGCATTCATTGCGTAGTTCGAAAAAGACGAACAAAGCTGTACAAAGCTGAGAGTCCCCACCCCCCCCTAGGCTGACCCAAAAACGCGGTCTCCTTTTTTAAGGCTTCATCATATTGATTCATTTTTAGTTTTCCTCCAAATAACATATACTTCTCATTCAATAAAAAACAGTTTATATTTTCCCCGATTTTTCTTGCTGCCCTCCTTTTTCCATGATTATATTCACTTGTTTTTTATCTTGAACCTTTCTTGTATCTTACTGAATTCTTCGAAAATTGTCAACATTTTACATTTAACAAAATGCATTTATGCTCATTTTTGTAAACATCCACAAAAAAGATGAAAAGAGTTTGGTTTCCCACGACTCTTTTCATCTTAATTTCGTCATTTTTCACATATAAAAAAATGCTTAAGTCCCTTTTACAACACATGAAACTCCGGCTTTTTCTCCCCATATACGCCCCAGAGCACCACTCCTCCAAGGACGATCGCAAGGCATAAAAGTCCTGAAAACATCACCATAAACGGCAGGCAGATCTGGCCACACAGCTGGAACGGCTGATCCCGGTAATCCCAGATCCCGATCTTCAGCCATTTATTACAGATAATCCCCGTCATAAATTCCAAGGATGTCAGGAAAAGCACTGCCCGGATAATCTGAATCCACATCGGCTCAGACCAGTGCATTACCTCGCCCTGAAAACTGCAAAATGTCAATGCAACTCCCCCAAGCACAAACATAGTCCAATGAGAAAATCCACGAAACCAGATCTCGATCAGATAATAGGTGCTTCCCCCTGCTGCTATCAGAAAGACTATCTCACTTACCCTTTTACTCACTCTTTTCACCATAAAAAACGCCCTCACTATGCAAATCTCTTACATAGCATGAGCGTTTCTTTTGGATTTTATCACAAATCATTGGATTTATTTACAGAGTTCTCCCATATAATAGAAGCCTTTTGCCTCTTTTAAGTAAACTGTCACGATCTTACCGATCATGCTTTCATCTCCCGGGAAATGTACCAGGAGGTTGTTGCTCATTCGTCCTGTCACCAATGACGGATCATGATCGTTGACACTTTCTACCAGCACATCCTGTGTGGTTCCCTGATGTACAGAGCATACTTCCGCCGAAATCTGCTGCACCTCTTTTAAAAGGCGATCAAAACGGTCTTTTACCACGTCGTCAGGAACCTGATCTTCCATTGCTGCCGCAGGGGTTCCTGTTCTCTTGGAATAGATAAAAGTAAAGGCACTGTCATAACGCACCTGTCTTACAATATCCAGAGTATCCTGGAAATCTTCCTCTGTCTCCCCAGGGAATCCGACGATAATATCCGTTGTAAGAGAAATATCCGGCACTGCTTCGCGGATCTTTCTTACCACCTCAAGATAATGCTCCTTGGTGTAATGGCGGTTCATCTTCTGCAGGATCCTGCTGCTTCCTGACTGAACCGGAAGATGCAGATGCTTGCAGATTTTCTTGGAATGTGCCATTACATCAATTAGTTCATCTGATAAATCCTTTGGATGGGAAGTCATAAAGCGGATTCTCTCCAGTCCTTCAATCTTCTCAATCTCCTGAAGAAGCTGTGCAAATGTCATCGGCTCTTCCAGATTCTTTCCATAAGAGTTTACATTCTGACCAAGGAGCATAACTTCTACCACACCATCTGCCACAAGTCCTTCAATCTCGCGAATGATATCTTTTGGATTACGGCTTCTCTCACGTCCACGCACATACGGTACGATACAGTAGCTGCAGAAATTGTTACATCCGAACATGATGTTAACACCGGATTTGAAGGAAAATTTACGTTCGCTCGGAAGATCCTCCACAATCTTATCGGTATCCTTCCAGATATCGATCACCATTCTCTCAGATTCAAATCTTGTCACGATCAGTTCTGCAAATTTATAAATATTGTGAGTTCCAAAGATCAGGTCAACAAACCGATAGCTCTTCTTGATCTTCTCTACAACAGTCGGTTCCTGCATCATACATCCGCAGAGTCCGATGAACATATGCGGATTCTTTTTCTTCTTTGCACCAAGCTGTCCCAGACGTCCGTAAACACGCAGATTCGCATTTTCACGGACAGTACAGGTGTTGTAGATAACGAAGTCTGCTTTCTCTTCATCCGGCTCTTCCTTGTATCCGATCAGTTCCAGAACACCGACCAGCTTTTCGGAGTCACGAGCGTTCATCTGACAACCGAAAGTCGTCACGCAAAAAGTCAGATTTCTTCCGATCTCCTGTGCTTTTTCGCTTACATACTTCCGCGCTTTGGCAATGTAATAGTACTGTCTCTCCGGCTCAGTGACCGGAGCTTCTTTGGTAAGATCTATTGCATCAAAATCAATATTATTCATATGTTATTAACCTCTCTATACAAACTGGTTCAGCTCTGCATCATATTCATAATCAATGGATGCCAGTTTCTCTGTCAGTTCTTTTTTCTCAATCTGCATCTCCTGGCAAAGAGTATCCAGATCTGCATAAAAATCCCGTAATTTTGTATTGACCACACTCAGAAGGATCATTGGATCCTTTGGTAAATCTGCCATGTTTTTATCCTCTTTTTCTAATAATCTCTCGTTTTCAACACGGTATTCCGGATATAATCAAAAGTTTTCTCTTCCCCGTCTGCCGCGAGCATATAGAGAAGTTCTTCCAGAAGTGCCCTGGTATCCTTATGCATCCAGTTCCCTGCAATACCGTGAAGATAATATTCAAGCGGTGACGTATCCGTGTATTTATCTTTCATATAAATCTTGGATGCTGCGATCCGGTCCATTAACATCTCGACCACATACTTTTTGGGCATCTTCATCCCGGTAAGCATTGGTTCCCCTTCCAGTCCGTAGTCAATCCAGTATTCATAATGATGTTTATTGCGCCCTTTATGGTGCAGCCATGCCGAAGAATAGCCCTTTTCTTCTCTTTCTGCGTTATTCGGACTCCGGTTTCCCTGGAAATACCTGCACCCAACCCAGAACTCCGCCGGAGAGTACTTCGACATATCATGCAAAAGTCCCTGTCTGTAAAGTCCTACCTTAAAGCAGTTCTTCATAACCAGATATTTGTGATGTGTTATGGTGCAAAAATGTTTCCAGATTTTCATTCTTTAGCCTGCCTTCCAACAAAAACTTTGATCGTTCGCTCCTCCAGCTGAACCTTCTTATCTTTTACCGGAACTGCTTCTTTTTCATCCAGGACTCCTTCTTTTGTCCCTGCTATGCACACCCATTCCATTCCTTTTGGAAGAGAAGGAAGTGCAAATGAATGAGAAAGCCAGTGCATATTATATGCAATATAAAAGTCCTTCTCTGTACATTCTTCATGATAGAACACACCAAGCTGTCTGCTTGCACGCCCTGCCGGCATCTGCCACGCATCCTCCCCATGATAGGAAATCTGAGGGATTCCGCTTCTGCCCATCGTGTCTTCTGATTTTTTCGCTGTCTGCTTCATACAGGCTTTGCGAAGTGCAATCAATCGACATACAAATGTATATAATTCTTCCTGTCTGGAAAGCTGGTTCCAGTCAAGCCATGATATCAGATTATCCTGACAGTATGCATTATTATTTCCTTTCTGGGTATTCATAAATTCATCCCCAGAAAGGATACACGGCATTCCCTGTGCAAATAAAAGTAAAAAGAACGCATTAAATATCTGATTCTTCCGCAACTCGTTAACCGCCTTTTTCCGGCTGTTCCCTTCTGCCCCACAGTTCCAGCTGTAATTGTAATCCGGACCATCCAGATTATTCTCACCATTTGCTTCGTTGTGCTTTCCATCATAGGAAACTACATCACAGAGCGTAAATCCGTTGTGGCTTGCAATATAATTATACAGCTGTGTATCCTGATTCTTCAGCTGGCAGATCACATCCCAGATCATGCCCTCATCTCCCTTTAAGAAACGGCGCATCACATTCTGGAATCCGTCTTCTTTTTTGAGGATCTTACTTTTCGCAAGCACAGGATCCTTTGCAAGTTCATCCGGATTGCAGATATATGGATTCACAATAAATCCATCCACATGATACTGCATCACCCAGTAACGCAGACAATCTAAAATCAGAGAAAACGTAGTTCCTTCTGTGAAAGGCATCTCAAGAATAACTTCAATCCCCGCAAGATGCATCTGACGAACAAGTGACTTCATCTCATTCACCGGATCTCCTGCCGCATATGATGCTTTTGGTGCAAAGAAATATGCTTTTCCATATCCCCAGTAATTCACATGCCTCTGATTCTCATCAAATTCATAAACCGGCATCAGATGGATCTGGTTAATCCCCAATTTTTGAAGATAGGGCAGTTTCTCCGTAACTCCGTCAAACGTTCCTTTGTGTGCGACTCCGGACGAACTGTGTTTTGTAAATCCACGGACATGAAGACTGTAGGCGATCACATCTTCCTTTTTCAGATGCGGAAATTGCGACTTTTCCCAGTCAAATGTATCTGTTACGATCCGGGTACGCAGTTTTCTCTTTTCCTTTCCCTTTGACACAGACCAGTGTTCTCTGCCTGAAAATGCTTTTCCATATGGATCCGGAACTATCTTTCCACCGATTTTATAACAATATTCATAATCTTCCGGTTGTTCCAGCACAACGGAGAGAAAGTGCAGATTTCCTGCCACATCAGAGTATGGCATCTCCTGTGAAAATGCTGAAGCCCTGGCACCTTTTTTATAAATGATCAGTTCACATGTCTGTCCTTCCGGAACTGCTACCGAAAAATTCACTGTCTGTCCTTCCACAGTACATCCCTGTGGAAACGGAAATCCCACTGCTGTCTTCATATCCACTGTTCCCCCTGTTACTGCCATCCATCAACTCCATACATATCTACATTCGAGGCATCAATAAAACATACATCCAGATACGTTGTCTTTTCATAATCATCCCCGTTTAAAATAGCAAAACCGATTTTGGCCGATTCTTTTCCGAGTTTGATCGGTGATTGCGCACTTGTTCCGCGAATCAGGGAATCCGTCTTCTGAAGTTCTTTTTTCAGATCCGGAGAACCATCTACCCCGTAAATCTTTACATCAGTAAGACCGGCTGTTCTTGCTGCAACCAGTGCCCCAAGCGCAATCTGGTCGTTCCCGCACATTACTGCCGTAACATCCTTATTCTCTGCAAAAATCTTGTTAGATGCTTCTCTTGCCTCGTTCAAATCTCCACTGACATCTGCTCTTCCTACAATCTCAAATCCCTTTCCGGCAATTGCTTCCTCAAAGCCTGTAATTCTCTCTACAATAGAATTCTGTGTAAGACCTTCAAGAATTACAATCTTTCCACCATCCGGACTCTGCTGTATCAGATCTTCTCCACAAAGCTGTCCGGCAGCTTTATTATCCGAACCAATATAGGCATCAATATAATCCGTATCCTTAACTTCCGTATCAATATTGATGATCTTAACATCGGCTTCCTTAAGCTCTTCCAGAGCAGGTGTGATCGCATCTCTTGATACCGGACACAGAAAAATGGCATCCAGTCCGTCTTTGATCATCTGATGGATCTGCTCGATCTGGGTGTCTACATTCAGTGCCGGATCTTTTGTCACCAGCGTACTTCCCTGTGCTTCGACTGCTTCTCTCAGTGCCTGCTCAAGTGTAATATAGTATGGATTTTCCATGGTAATACAACTAAATCCAAAACGATAGCTTTTTGCCTCTTCCTTGCTGTCATCGTCCTCTTCTGCTATTGCATTGTCCTGGCTTGTCCCAACATTCTTCTTACAGCCTGCAGTCATGCCAATACAGAGAACCATCACAAGAAAGATAGAAAAAATCTTTTTCTTCATATAGATAAACCTCCCTGAAACCTTTCTTTTATTGTATCTTTTTTACCGCTAATGTCAATACTTTTCCCCTTGCAAATATCCCCATACTCTGTTAGAGTGATAGTATCAGATTGAAAGGAGAACTGAACAATGGAAAAGGAACATAATCTGCTTGAATCCGATGTTGTCACACTGACACTTGATGACGATGTGGAAATCGAATGCGCCATTATCACAACTTTTAATATGGATTCTACCGAATACATTGCACTTCTTCCGCTTGATGAAGACGGTGGAAATGAGGACGGAGACGTATGGATCTATCGCTTTATCCGTGATACCACAGGCGGCTCCGATCATGATCTTCAGAATATTGAAGATGATGATGAGTATGACCGCGCTGCGGATAAGTTTGATGAATGGCTTGATACACAGGAATTTGAAGGCTTTGATATTGAAGAATAATTATTTTATTCTCTGACCTAAAAGCTCTTCCACAAAACGGGACGGTTTGATACTGTTCCCGTTTTTTTGTGTAATATAGGAAATACAGAGATTATTCTTCGCACGGGTTAGTGCTACATAAAAAAGTCTTCTCTCTTCTTCAATCTCGTCTTTCTTTTCTGCCTTCTGATGCGGAATCTCACCCTCATTGGCATGGATCACAAATACATCCTCAAATTCCAGTCCTTTCGCTGAATGGATCGTCATCAGCTGTACCTTATTCTCCCGCTCTCCTTTGATCTTCCTTGCCTTTGCCTGCTGTTCTTCCAGCTCCTGCGTATATTTTGCAATATGGATTTCCCATTCATCATAGGATTTGAAGTTTTTACTCCTCTCCTCAAGCTCTGCCATCACATCCATCAGCTGCTTCCACGAAATCTGATGTTTTTCGGCATATTCTTTCAGGAAATCATCATATCCGATCTTTTTTCGGATATACTGGATTGCCGCATAAGGTGCCATATTCTTCATCATACGGACATCCACATCAAACTGGTCAATAATATCCAGCATCCAGTCCTTATCGCAATAAAATTTACGCAGATCCTCAAAATTTACCTGCCGGTTCTCCATACTGTTCCGTGCCAGATACCTGAGTGGTCGGTTACAGATCGTCAGGAAAAGCGACCTGTCCCGCTTTCCTGCTGCCAACTGCAGATATGCCATCATATCTTTTACAATAAAATGCCTGTAAAAATTGGTCACATAATCTCGCATTTCAAACGGGATACGGTGTTCGCTTAATATTTCCGAAATCATTCGCGCCTGGACTGCTGCCCGGAAAAGTACAGCAATTTCTCCCGGCTTTATTCCCTGGTCCAGTTTTTTCTGGATCTCTTCCGTTACATACTGCGCCTCTTCCTGTTCATCCAGGACTTCCTGCACATGAACATTCTGTCCTCTTCCCCGAAATGACTGTACACGCTTGTAAAAACGGGTATCATTATGCAAAATCACTCTTGCCGCTGCTCCGGTAATAAATTCGGTAGAACGATAATTCACCGTCAGCGAAATGGTCCGAAGTGACGGGAATTCCTGCTTCATATAAAGCATCAGCTCCGGCTTTGCTCCACGAAATCCATAAATGGACTGATCATCATCCCCGACTACAAACAAATTGTACCTCGGTGCTGCAAGCATCCGGATCACTTCATACTGCACACGGTTGATATCCTGGAATTCATCGATCAGGATATACTGAAAACGCTTCTGCCATCCTTGCAGAATCTCCGGCTTTTTCCGGAAAAGTGCATAACACTGTACCAGCATATCATCAAAATCAAATTTTTTCAGTTCTTTTTTCTGATGCTCATAGCTGCGGAACACTTCTGCAAACTCATCTTGTGTAAGATACTTACTGTGAAAATCTTTCAGATGATAAAGTCCGTTCTTTACCATGCCGACTTCCCGCAGAAGTTCTCTCACCAGTTCCTCTTCATCTTCTACTTCAGGTGTTGATTCGATATTGGTCTGGTCTAAGACCTCCTGTAAAAGTACAGAGGACTCTTTTTCAGACATCAGATTATTCGCACCAATCCCATAGGCACATTTTAGAATCCCATAAAAAATACTGTGAAAGGTCCCAAACGTTACCGGATAATTTTTTCCGGCAGTCAGCCTTTCAAAACGTTCTTTCATTTCACGTGCTGCATATCTTGTAAAAGTAATTACAAGAATCTGATCCGGGCGTACTCCGCTCTCCTCGATCAGATAACGGGTACGTTCTGTGACAATAAGCGTCTTTCCCGAACCCGGAGGTGCCAGCACCATACACGGTCCATTCCCGTGCTTTATCGCTTCATCCTGTCCTCTGTTTAGTTTCATGAACTCCCCTTCTCATATGTAATACAACAGAACGGATTCCTCTTCCGCATTACGCGAAAAAAGAAATCCGTCCCCCATGCATACTTTTATATCTGTATATTACCTGCTTAATAATTCTATTGCATTCTTGATTCTTTCTACAGATTCTGCCTTACCAAGAACTTCCATGATTTCAGTCGCTCCACCCGGAGTATTCTGCTTTCCTGAAACTGCAGTTCTTACCGGCCACATCACATATCCGTTCTTATAACCTTTTTCTTCTGCAAATCCCTTCAGCAGCCTGAATAATGCGTCATTACTGTAATCATCCCATGCTTCCAGTCTTGGAAGAATTTCTTTTAATACTTCCAGAGAAGTCTCTTCGTTAGTCTTCATCTTCTTATGGCAATACATTGCAGTATCATATTCCGGAACAGCTTCAAAGAAATCAATCTGGTCTTTGATATCCGGAAGGATTTCGATACGGCTCTTGATCAGAGACGCAATCTTTTTCAGATCATAATCCTTTGTGATCACTTTCTTGATATACGGCTCTGCAAGTTCATAGAATTTATCAAAATCCATAGCCTTCAGATATTCCCCGTTCATCCACTTCAGCTTATTGATATCAAATACAGCCGGTGATTTGCTCATATGATGATAGTCAAATGCTTCAACAAGTTCCGGCAGTGAGAAGATCTCTCTGTTATCCTGCGGACACCATCCAAGAAGTGCCACATAATTTACAATTGCTTCACTTACAAATCCCTGATCCAGAAGATCTTCGTAAGAAGAATGTCCACATCTCTTGCTGAGCTTTTTGTGGTTCTCATCTGTAATCAGCGGGCAATGTACATAGACCGGTACTTCCCATCCAAATGCTTCGTAAAGACGGTTGTACTTCGGTGCTGAAGAAAGATATTCATTTCCTCGGACAACGTGTGTAATATTCATCAAATGATCATCAATAACGTTCGCAAAATTATAGGTCGGATATCCGTCTGATTTGATCAGGATCATATCATCCAGTTCCGCATTCGGAACGGTAATATCTCCATAAATTTCATCATGGAAAGTTGTGGTTCCCTCTGTCGGCATATTGATACGGACAACATATGGCTTTCCGGCTGCAAGGTTTGCTTCTATCTCTTCTTTACTCAGATGCAGACAATGCTTGTCATAATTCACAATCTGTGTTCCATCCTCTGATACAGAAGTCTTCAAAGATTCCAGACGTTCTTTATCACAGAAACAGTAGTATGCATCTCCCTGTTCAATTAACTGCTTAGCATACTTCATGTAAATTCCTGAAGCCTGTCTTTCACTCTGAACGTATGGTCCGACACCGCCATCTTTATCTGGGCCTTCATCATGAACAAGGCCTGTCTTCTCCAGTGTTCTGTAAATAATATCCAATGCACCTTCTACATATCTTTCCTGATCTGTATCTTCAATACGGAGCATAAAATCTCCGCCTTCATGTTTTGCGATCAGGTATGCATATAATGCAGTACGCAAATTACCGACATGCATTCTACCTGTCGGACTCGGTGCAAATCTTGTTCTGACTTTTTTCATTTTAGTGTTCCTCTCTTTAACTTCTGTTTTATTTTCACTGTGAAAATAGACTATTCACAGTTCTCTATGACATTCAAATATATGTTCATCTTTATAATACTAACACATTCCCTTTTTTACTTCAAGCATTCCGAAGCCACTATTTTTCCCGTTTTTCTGTATTTTGCGGTTCCTCAGCTCCAGGAACGATCTTTCGGACGTACTTCATGGAATTCTGCTTCCACTCACTCTTCTGAAAAGCCTGGAAAAAGGTATCCACGACAAAAATTGCAAGAGAGATCACGCCTGCGATCTCCAATGTCTGGATCAGATAAAATTCGGACATCGCCTCGTTCCCGTCGATCAGATAATGAACCGTCTGGTACATCCCGTTTCCGGGAACAGTCGGAAGAACCCCGGCAATCAGAAACAACGTAACCGGTGTCTTATAAACTCTCGCAAAAATATGCGAAACAACTGCAGCTGCAATTGCTGAATATAAAGATGCCATCATATCTCCTCTGCCAAAATGTATTGCAAGCAGATAGACAAATCCACCAATTGCTCCTACAATACCAGCCTGAAGAACAAAGCGGCGCGGAACCTGAAGGAGAACCGCAAAACTGTAAATAGATAAAAACGCTCCAAATACCCGGATGATCATTTCAAAAACAGTACTGTTCATTTTTTGCTCTCCTTCCTGCTAAAAAATCTTTGCGCAAAGCGCCAGCCCAATACCAATTCCAATTGCAATCCCAAGTGCTTTTAAGAAAGCTTCCATCACTCTTGCACCACCGGAAAGATAATCCCCCCGCAAGGTATCCCTGACAGCATTGGTGATTGCCATTCCCGGTACAAGAGGCATAAAACTTCCTATCATAACAGTATCCATATTCATCTGATTACCCAGACCTTCTTTTAGAAGGCAGCAGGCAAACGCAACACCAAATCCTGCGAAAATATCCTGAATAAATGGGTGAAATTTCAGATCCTGTCCCGCTGATACAAAGGCAACAAGAAAAAGTCCTACAACGATGGCTGCCCCGGTATCTGCAATGGATCCACCAAAAAAAATTGTAAATCCCACACCAACCCCCATCATTGCCAGGTTGGTTGTCTTGCGGCTGAACTCGAACTGTTTTAACGTCGAAAGCTTCTCATATGCCTGCTCTAGTGTCAGATCATCTCCACAATACTGCCTGGAAATCTCATTAACATCTACGGCGAGCTTTAGATTGGTATCCCGTTCTTCTACTCTCTTTGTAACAGTAACTGCCTTTTCGTTCTCCAGTTTGATCGTCGCGGAAATTCCGGTCATGATCACCAGAACTTCTGCCATCTCGATGTGATCCGCCGTCTTCAGTATATGATGCATGGTATCTTCCACACGATACGTTTCCGCTCCGCTTCGCAGCATTATTTCACCGGCAAGCATCGCCGTTTTCAGTAATAATTGCGTATCCATGACTTTCTCCCTCTCACTTTTTCGGATTTATAACTGTCATGATACTATTTCCTATTCCAAAAATCAACCAAAATTTTTTCGTACACAAACAGTACAATCATTACTGTTCACAGTATCTGTGACAAATAATGTATAATCTTTCTGCAAAAACAGTTTTTTGCAAGGAAAAAGGCTTCCCGGTCTTATGACCGGAAAGCCCATCTTCCTGAATTAGAGTGAGAGTGTTTATAAAAAGGCAGATTTTATTAGTTAATATATCCGCTCTTTTTCAGTTCTTCCTCAGCTTTTGCGAGGTTTGCGTCTGATACACGGATGATTGGTCCGGTGCATCCCATTCCGCTTTCTGCGTAAATGCCGAGTTTCCACAGTACTTTGACTGCGTCTTCCAGATCCATTACTTCAATACCTGGAATCTGTGCTGTAACGATTTCCTTCGGTGGCTCTTTTACTTCTTCTTCAGCCGCTGCCGGTTTCTGAGAAGCTTTGTGCTCATCAAGGATTTCTTTTAATCCAGCTTTCTTAACAGCTGCAAATTCTTCTTTCGCTACTTCAAATACTTTTCCTCTTACCAGCTGTGCTGCGTAACGGATCGCATTTGCGATAACCGGTGCTCCGGATGCTCTGGATACGATCATAACAAGCTGTTCATATCCTTCTCCGATTCCAGGTCCGTATCCGAATCCTGTTGCTTCAAAGCTTCCACCTGTTGTGAAAGAAGAAAGCATCTTCACCATGATATTTCCGGTAAGGGAATCTGTTACCATGATGTCCGGGGATGCCTGAAGGACGTCATTTCCTCTCATAACGCATCCGCCATCTGCTCTTCCTGATTCTGCAAATTCGATCGGATACCCGTTCTCCTGCAGTTTCTTCAGAGCTTTCTCTGTCTGACGTGCACCGTCTACATTCAGGATACCAACGGTCGGATTCTTCTTACCACAAGCTTTTGCAGCGATGATTCCGTAGATCGCATTTTTGATCATTCCTTCAATACGGTCTGTGCTGGATGTTCCTGTTGTATTAGCGATGAACATTTCTTTTGCAGTTGCCGGTGTTACACAGCGTCCTACTGTAGATACACCGATCGGGAATGGGAAGTGCATGGTTACTGCTGCATCTACTTCTCCATTCTTCAGCATTTCTTCCATCTTATCATGACCTTCTTCATCGTTAGCCACTTTAACAGTTGTAACGCCTTCTGCTTCTAATGTTCCGATATAATATACATCAATTCCGTCTTTTGCCGCTTCAATTGCCGCTGCCATAGAGTTTTCTTCTCCATGTTCGCTTCCCATTCCGGTCAGTGCAACTTTCGGGCGCTTTCCGAAGCTTCCTGTCTCCAGTCCCTGCGCCATCTCCATAAAGGTGTCGGCAATCATTCTTTCAATACTATTTGCCATTTTGTTTGTCCACCTTTCTTATTCTTCTGTTGCCATGAGTGATGCTGCAAAATCTTTCATTGCTTTTGCAATCAGTCCTTTTACTTCTTCTTCTGATACACCACTGTTATCTTCTGCACCGGTATTTGCCTGGATTACAAAAGATACACCATCGAAGAGGTTGGTCATACGTCCAAGGAACAGACTTCCTTTTCCGATGATCATGACTTTATTGATCTTTCCAGCAAGGATATCTTCTCTTGCAAATCCGATGTACGGTACACCTGAAGGAATATGTCCCTGAGTCGGAGCCCATCCTGTCAGTCCGTGTTCTCCTGCGAAGCTTGCAAGTTCTTTTCTGTCAAGTTCGCCTCTCTTAACTGCGAGAGCTGCGATCATCTTGTAGTTAGCAAGCGGTACATCTCCGGCTCCTGCCGGTTTTGTGATATCCGGGTTCTGCATTTCCGGAGAGAATTTATCGATATCTGTGATCTTAAGTCCTGCTCTTTCCAGTGGATCAGCTACAAGGCTTCCGATTACGTTCTGCGGAGCACTTCCTGTTCCTACTGTATGGCGTCCAAGGATATCCAGGTTGATTTCCGGGTTTACACCATCGTTTTCTGCGATGATTACACAGAATCCGCCAAGGCAGTCTTCCAGGATCGGAAGACCTTTCTTTACATGGTCTTTACCGTTCATACCAAGTTTTGCTGTACAACCACCAGCTGTTACAGCTACACATTTGTATGCGCCTGATTTTACGAGAGCTGCTGCTTCGATCAGTGCGTGAGATGGTCCGGCACAGAATCCACGGGAGTCAGAACCTGTTGCGTTCAAAAGTCCTGCAACTTCAGCTGCTGCTTTCGCAAAGTTACCACCACCACGCTGGTTCATATCACCACAAGCTTCTTCTGCACAGTCGATGACATACTCAACGTCTGTCTTTTCGATTCCTGCGTTTCTTACACCATAGAGGAGGGCGAGCACGCTGGATGCCTTACTCATAATGTTTTCATGCATAACATGAGCTGAAAGGTTTGCATCAATGTCATGCGCTCTCTTTACACAGCCTACCAGTTTGTTTTCATGATACAGACCTTCAGCATGCTCTTCATTTACAAAGTGTTCGATTTCTGAGATTTCAAATCCCTCGATTACTTTTTCTACGATATCATCTGTGATGATCGGATCTGCTGCAAATTTTTCTTTTGTAGCTGCTACAAATCCTTTTTCAAGCATAACAACTTCGAACATGTCGCATGCCTGAGCTAAAAGAAGGAATTCGTCTTCCGGCATGATTTCACCGTATTTTCCGTAACGCTCTGCACCTTCTTTTACTTTATCGTAGTAAGGAAATTCAACCTGGGCAAGGTCGTCCGGTGTTGCATTTCCGATATATACCTGATTCGGCCAATAATTTACACATGTATCATATGACCGAAGATGATCTCTAAGTTCTTTTAAATATTCTGATTCCGGATTAACAACTCTTTCTGTTGTCTGTGTTGTTCCGTTGTAAACTACCATTTCCGGGGTATGTACGAGTACATATCCTGCTCCTTTAATTACACTGTTCATCGCTGGTTTCCACCTTTCCTGACATTCTCTTTTTACGAATGTCACCATCATTCATTTCTCCGTGATATGCGCGTATAATCTACCTGTCCTGATTTAAAAGATTTTGGGCAGAATGCGCTAAACAAGCTTTTATCAGAAGCGCATCACTGGCACGCTTCCGAGATGCTAGGCAATTCACTAATGCAATACCAGCATGTTCCCGATATGCCTGGCAATAAAACAGGCGACAGGAAGAATCCTGCCGCCTGTACCTCTATCTCAGATATTCCGCTTCGAAGGATAAATCCCTCTTTATCTTAGAGGTATTTGCAATATTCGTTGCGGATTGCTGACATTTCGTCTACGATATCATCAACATCAAGGACCATTTCCATCATGCCTACCTGTTCATCGTAAACAGCCGGGTCAAATTCTTTTTTTAACTCTGGTTCACATACGTGATAAGTTGTGAGTCCAAGCTGGACCCCTGTCAACGGACCTGCGAATGTCGGGTCTCCTGCTGTAACGGTTTCTGCAGCAAGTCCTGCTGCTTCTCCTTCAGCTGCGCCTACGATTACGACTACGTTTTCCGGGCCGTACTCCTCAGCAAATTCTTTTACCCTTTTCTGATTCTCCAGATCCATTGCGCCTGCGCTAGTTCAGACGAAACATTCTGTTGAAGAAAAAACTACATCTCCGCCAGCTGTCTTAACGCATTCTGCGATTGCTGGTCCCGGTACACCGTCACGGTCACCGATAATAACAACTTTTTTACCTTTTAAAATTGCCATGATGTCTTTTCCTCCTTCCTTTCTTTTAAAATTTTGTTTTGATAATAGTTTTACACGCTTTACGCGATTATATATTGTGAGCACACAGCCGGATCTCTGCCGGCTGTGCGCGGCTCACCTAATTAAATAATGATTAGATATATTTCTTAATCATTGCTTCGATGCTTTCCTGTGTAGCATCGTCTTTTACTACTTCTTCAACTTTTTCGCCATCTTTGTAAATAGCCATAACCGGAAGTCCAAGGATCTTCTGTCCGATAGCAAGACGACGAGCTTTTGTTGTATTCAGAGATGTGAATTTAATCTTATCTCCGTATTTATCTGCCATTTCGTGTACGAACGGCATCAAAGCCTGGCACGGAACACATCCATCACCAAAGAAATCTACGAATACATAACCTTCTGCTTTTAAGACTTCGTCTTCGAATGTTTTCTTATCTACTTCTAACATGTCAAATGTCCTCCTCACTCTATTAAAAAGTGTTTATTATTTTAATTCGTTAATATACTTTTCTGCCTGTGTAGCTGCAATTGCTCCATCAGCTGCAGCTGTAACAACCTGTCTTAAGCTCTTAACGCGGATATCGCCTGCTGCGAATACGCCTGGGATATTAGTGTGCATATCTGCATCTGTCGGAATATATCCTCTTTCATCCATCTCAAGACCTGTTCCTTCATAGATCTTTGAGTTTGGAAGTGTTCCGATAAATCCGAATACACCAAACATTCCGTCATCTTCATCAGCTACGATCTTAGTGAGTTCACCTGTTTTCACATTTTTAACAGTCATCTCAGAAAGGATTCCGTCACCGCCAACTTCTTCTACAACCGTATCCCACATAAAGTGAAGTTTTTCGTTCTTGAAAGCTTTTTCCTGGATGGATTTTGCTGCACGAAGCTCATCACGTCTGTGAATAATGGTAACTTTTCTTGCAAATTTTGTAAGGTACATAGCTTCTTCTACAGCAGAGTCTCCTCCACCTACTACGTATACTTCAAAACCTTCAAAGAAGTTTGCATCACAGGTAGCGCAGTAAGAAACGCCCTTGCCCATGAACTCTTTTTCGCCTTTGCATCCGATCGGTCTTGCAAAAGCTCCGGTTGCGATGATAACCGTCTTTGACTGATATTCAGCCTTCGCACTCTTCAGTACTTTGATATCGCCGTCCAGGTGTACTTCGTTAATTACATCTGAGGCTCTCTCAACGCCGAATTTTTCACACTGCTGTGTCATTCTTGCGATAAGAGAAGGACCGCTTTCCCCTTCTACGATCTGTCCAGGATAATTTTCGATGTCATCTGTGATTGCGATCTGTCCGCCATCTTTACCTTTCTCAATAACCAGTGTTGAAAGACGGCTTCTTCCTGCGTACAGACCTGCAGCTAAGCCTGCAGGTCCCGCACCCAGGACGATCACGTCATAAACTTTGCTCATAACGTTCTCTCCTTTTTTAATAAAATTACATGACCTTCTAACTATGATTTAGTTGTCAAAGATTGTCTGTCCGTCTACTTCTGTTGTAAGAGCTTTCAGAGCTTTTTCAACAAGGCCCTTACGAAGAGCATACTCTTCATCTTTTTCAAGAGCCGGATTTCCAAGTGGATGAGGAATAGCAATCGTAGGAACGATTCTGTTCGCACCAACTGTCATGGAAATCGGAGTTACTGTACACATATGAACTACCGGGAGTCCAGCTGCTTCAATTGCTTTTACCATTGTTGCACCGCAACGTGTACAGGTACCTCAAGTAGAGGTCATGATAACTGCGTCAACACCGTCTGCTATAAGTTTCTGAGCATATTCCTCAGCGAAAGCTTTTGCAGAAGCTACGGCTGTACCGTTACCAACTGTTGTATAGAATTTGTTGTGAAGTTTTCCGATAACGCCTTCTTTTTCGAATTCACGCATAACGTCTACAGGAAGTACACGGTCTGGATCTTCGTTTGCATATACCGGGTCATATCCACCATGAGCTGTTTCGTATGTCTCTTCTGTAAGATCCATAACACCTGTGATGTCATATTCTCCGTAATGTGAGGCATTTGAACTTTCGATGTGGTCCGGATTTCCTTTCGGAACGATTCCACCTGAAGTACAAAGTGCGATTGTAGCCTTGCTAAGATCTTTGATAGCTGGCTGTGGATCAACACGGTCGAATGTTGGCATTGGATACTCTGTCTCAAACGGCTTGTCTGCCAGTTTCTTAAGGAGCATCTTAACAGCTCTCTTAGATCCACGTTCTTTTTCGAAGAAGTTTACACGAACTCCGTTCGGCATGTAACCTTCCTGGCAAGAAGCACCGATTTTTTCGCCTTTAGCGATCTTAAGAGCAAGAGGAGCAAGTTTCTTAACTGCGTCTCTCATACCAGCTGCGCTGTTCTTTGTAGATACTGTGTAAACTTTGTTCTTGAACATATCAGCACCTGGGTTTTCAACGTACATACCAGTTACTGCCGGGATTCCGAGTTCTTCCTGTACTGCATCACAGATAGTTCCGCATGCAACACCGTAACGTCCAGCATTGAAAGCAGGTCCAGCGATGAAGATATCAGGATTCTGGCTCTTAACCATTTCAAGAATATCAGCTTTTGCTTTGTCAAGGTTTTCATTGAAGTAAGAGTCACCGCAAACGATTGTAGCTACGATCTCTGCTTCATCTTTAAACTGCTGCATCAGAGCCATACCTGGTCCGACAACTTCGCCTACACGAAGTTCAGCAGGATAATCAGCTTTTTCTTCTCCACCGATCTGAGCGAAGAACTGATTGATATAATGTACAACTTTAATTTTACTCATTATCTTTTCGTCCTCCATTCCTAACGTGCACTCAGATATCCAAATCCGGTTTCATTTGTAGCACCGGTAATGGCCTGAATTTCAACTTCGATTGTTCCATCTTCACGATGAGAATGTTCATTACCACCAGCAATGGTTGTAACGAATTCTTCTGTTCCGATTACTTTATCCATCTTAGGAAGTACGATTACCTGGTTAGCATTTCCACCGGTTACAACTGCGTCTGCAGCCGGATCAGCATCTGCCAGTGACTGAGATTTTCCGTCACGTCCGGCATATTCGTCTGTAATGATTACAGTCTTAACGCCTTCAGCTTCGATCTTCTTGCAGTTCATGATAAGGTCAGTATCCGGGTTACCGAATCCTTCCTGAGATACGATAACTGCATCAAGGTCTAACAGACGGCACATCTTAGCTGTCCAGTCAGATGAACGCATCTTATCAGCAAGGTATACGTTTTCGTTTGTAAGAATCTGGCAAACGAAGTTGATTGTTTTTCCGTGTTCTTCGAACAGGTCATGTACAACCGGGTTGTTTTCATGAACATATGTTGGGTTCTTATCGCAAGCGGATACACAGTTACCAGATACGATAGCTCCGTCCATAACTTCTGTCGGGTTCATGATTGTAGAGAGTGTTCTCTTAGCATCAACACCGTATACATATGTGTCATGGAGAAGCCCCTGGCTCTGAAGCATCTGTACATAAGCAACTCTCGGAAGGTTCGGGAATTTTTCTTTTCCTTCCATGATTCCGTATGTTTCATAAACCTTTGTCTCATCTGGTGTAAGTTCGCGAGCAAGTTCCCCAAGATAAACTGCTACTCTGAATCCGGCAAGACGAACAGCTTTTTCATATTCATGCTGTTTGATTCCTTCAACCGGTTCGCAGACAACAACTAAGTTGTTCAGCTTTGAAAATGGAGTATATTCTGCACCCGGGCCTGACATATCGATGATACCTTCCTGGAAACCAACGATCTTACCAGCTGTTACAACAGCCATTCCCTTTAATGCATATGTCTTACCACTTCCTACAGTGTCAACTTTTGCGATAACGCCCGGGAAGATTCCCCCTCTTCCTTCAACTTTAACACGTGGTTCAATAACGTCTTTAACCGGAGTGATACGAACGCTTTCACCTGGTTTTGCAATATCAAACTTAACGCCTTTGATTTTTTCGTCCTCAAGAACGATTGCCTTTACAGCTTCTTCATCAACATAGAGAACGCCGTTTTCGATTTTAGACTCAGACGCGAACTGAATGTCGTTAATAAAAATGTGACCCATTTCTAATCTCACTGTAAATTCCCTCCTTTTTTGAATGTGTTTGTTGTATGCTCAAAAGTACACCAAACCGCATGTACTTCTACAGCCTTTTGTCTAGCGCCAGCTTTCCGCTGACGGCAGAGCGCTTGAGATCAATGTGTAATCTACAAGCTGAAAGTCTGCATAAACCTGTGGTTTATAAAGATCAGACTTAAACTGAAATTTGCCGCACGCCTGAATAGCACTCGCGATAATCTGCATTGCCTGTGCATCCAGACCTTCCGGCGTTTCTGAGAGCATAACCGACTTATATGGAGTCTCATTCGGTTTTACGCTTCCGGACAGCGGATGTGTCAAAAGCCGGTATCCCTGGAAGATCATCTTCTGAACTTTTTTAAGTGTGTCCTCATAAGAAAGTTCTTCGTATTCCACATGATAATCTTCCCCCAGTTTTTCTTTTACCAGCGGATTATTTGTGATAATCATAAATCCAGTATTCATAGCCGCTTCTTCCTTTCGTCCCCTGTCCGTTTATGCGGTCTTTTTTGACTCCCTGTGTCTGAAATACTCCAGATAATTTTTTAACATATATCTGGTATCAAAAAAGGACGCCAAAACAACTTCTCTGTTTTAAACGTCCTTTCTGTCTCCTTGTAAATTCGGCAATTCCGGATTCAGAGTGTAGTACCTTTCCCGATCCTTTTGCCTGAAAGTTTCACCATTCAACGAGCTTTACTGCTCTACGGTTTGCATCTTCGGCGACCATTTATCAAATATCTTTATAAATGATTCTCTCGCAGGAAATATCAACCTACTATCTAATTGACTGCATTTTTTATACATTTTACAGCATCTTTCTTGCTGACATGATTACTATAACACACATTTATACAAAATGCTAGTCTTTTTATAGATTTTTTTGTATATATCTTATTGTTTTTTTCTATAACTATTTTTCAGTTATTATACAAATTATCTATTTGCCTTTTTTCTGATTTGGCAGGAAATTATTATAGTAATCGTCATGCGTCTTCTTAACAAGACCACTGAGTGCTACCAGTGCAATCGCATTCGGGATAACCATCATACTGTTAAAGCAGTCTGCCATATTCCATACAAGTTCTACTTCCTGAAGTGATCCAAGTGCTACGCAGATACATACAATGATTGAGTAAATTTTAACAGCTTTTGCTCCAAACAGGTAACGGATGTTTGCTTCACCGAAGAAATACCATCCGATGATCGTTGAGAATGCGAAGAATAACATACAGATCGCGATAAAGATCTCACCGAACTTACCATATAATGTAGAGAAAGCATACTGGCTCAGCTGTGCACCTGTAAGACCAGTCGTTCTTGAACCGGTTGTGATAATAACAAGTGCTGTCAGGTTAAGAATTACGAATGTATCAATGAACACACCGATCATAGCTACAAAGCCCTGTTCAACCGGATGTTTTACTTTTGCTACTGCATGTGCGTGTGGTGTAGAACCCATACCAGCTTCATTGGAGAAGAGACCTCTTGCCACACCTTTCTGTACTGCAAGCTTCAAGGTTGCGCCCATTGCACCACCTGCTACTGCTGCCGGTTTAAACGCACCGACAATAATGTCATGGAATGCTGCCGGGATTGCTGTAACGTTTGCAAAAATTACGATCAAAGAACCTACTATATAAAATGCTGCCATGATCGGCACGATCAGTTCAGTAACTTTTGCGATTCGCTTCATACCACCTGTGAATACAAACAGAGAAACAACTGCTACAAAAATACCCATTGCAATCTTCGGAATTCCGAATGCAGTGTTCCATGATGCTGCGATTGAGTTAGACTGAACTGCATTGCCCATGAATCCAAGTGCAAAGATAATCAGGACTGCAAAAATAGCTGCCAGAACTTTTCCGAACGTTCCTTTAAATGCTCCTCGTATGTAATATACCGGACCACCGGTTACGGTTCCGTCATCACTGACCTGCTTGAACTTCTGAGCCATAACCGCTTCTGCGAAGATCGTTGACATTCCGAGGAATGCGCTGATCCACATCCAGAAGATTGCTCCCGGACCACCGACTGCAATTGCAGTTGCAGCTCCGGCGATATTACCGGTACCAACCTGAGCAGCAATCGCTGTTGCAAGTGCTTGGAAAGAAGACATTCCGTCTTTTCCGGCATCCCCTTTCTTGCTAAAAAGTCCGCCAAAAGTTCTGTTCCATCCATCTTTAAAACCACGGATCTGGATAAATCCAAGCTTAAATGTGAACAGCAAGCCAATACCTACAAGTGCTATGATCAGCACCGATCCTGTTAGGACATCATTTACCTTTAATACTAAATCGTTAATACTCATACGGTAACCCTCCTTTTTAATAGACATCCCTTATAGTTTTTATCTGTTGAATCTATAATAACCTATTTATAGTTTTTATGCAATATTTTCAGTTAACTTATTTATTTTTTGTGTATTATCACCATGTTATTACGATAACATAATAAATTTGCTCTAAATAAGTGCGTTTTTTCGCGCTTTTCTGTGTTTGTCAAAAACTCAGTTTTCATATTTTTCGTCAAATTGTCTAATTAATGACGATTTAATATCTATGCATTTCCATGGGATTTATAGATTCTTTCAGATGAACGCATTAATTCTTTACTATATTGATATTTCAAAGAAGTTATTTTCAGACCATGAAACATAAATAAAAAGCAGGGAGCAATCTTCCGTCTTACCCGGAAATCTGCTTCCTGCTCTTCCATTCTGTTTATTCAGTTATTCTATACATTGATCTCTGCTTTTACACCAAGCAGCTCTTTATTTTCATCCAGGATCGGCCGGATCACATTCTTAAGGAATGCTTCGACCTGTTCTTTGGAACGTCCTACATATTTGGATGGATCCATTGTTTTCTGAAGATCTTCCAGACTCAGATTAAATGCATCATCTGACGCGATCAGTTCAAGAAGGTTGTTGTCCAGACCTTTTTCTTTAACATTCTTTCCTGCTTCCATCGAAAGTTCACGGATTCTTTCATGCAGTTCCTGACGGTCTCCACCAGCTTTTACTGCATCCATCATAATATTCTCTGTTGCCATGAACGGAAGTTCAGACATCAGACGTTTTTCAATTACTTTTGGATATACAACCAGTCCGTCAACGACATTCAGGCACAGATCCAGAATACCGTCAATCGCAAGAAAACCTTCCGGTACACTCAGGCGCTTGTTCGCAGAGTCATCCAGAGTACGTTCAAACCACTGTGTAGCAGAAGTGATCGCCGGGTTCAGTGCATCAATCATCACGTAACGGGACAGAGATGCGATTCGTTCGCTTCTCATTGGATTTCTCTTATATGCCATTGCAGAAGATCCGATCTGTGTCTTTTCAAACGGCTCTTCCACTTCTTTCAGATGCTGGAGAAGACGGATGTCATTGGAGAATTTGTGTGCACTTGCTGCAATTCCGGCAAGAACATTCACAACTCTTGTATCCACTTTACGGGAATAGGTCTGTCCGGATACCGGATAGCATGCTTCAAATCCCATCTTCTTAGCAATCATTGGATCGATCTTATCAATGGTCTCCTGATCTCCCTCAAACAGTTCCAGGAAGCTTGCCTGTGTACCGGTTGTTCCTTTTGATCCAAGAAGTTTCAGGCTTCCAAGCACATAATCAAGATCTGCAAGATCCATAGAAAATTCCTGCATCCACAGAGTTGCTCTCTTTCCAACCGTTGTCGGCTGTGCTGGCTGGAAATGAGTAAATGCAAGTGTCGGAAGATCTTTATACTGATCTGCGAACTTTGAAAGTTCATCCAGAACATTAACCAGCTTTTTCTTAACAAGTTTCAGAGCCTCTGCCATGATAATGATATCGGTATTATCACCTACATAACAGGAAGTTGCTCCCAGATGAATGATCCCTTTTGCTTTCGGGCACTGCTGTCCATATGCATATACATGAGACATCACATCATGGCGCACTACTTTTTCACGCGCTTTTGCGACATCGTAATTGATATCCTCTGCATGCTCTTTCAGTTCTGCGATCTGTTCATCTGTAATATTGAGCCCCAGCTCTTTTTCTGTCTCTGCAAGTGCGATCCAGAGTTTTCTCCATGTCTTAAATTTCATGTCCGGAGAAAAAATATACTGCATCTCCTTGCTGGCATACCGCTCTGAAAGCGGACTTACATACTTGTCGTATCCCATAGTCTTATCCTCCCTATTCTTCTGACTCAAACGCGTGGGAAATATCTTTTCCCGGAACGCGCATCGGGTAATTTCCTGTAAAACATGCATCGCAGTATCCAAGATCTCCAACCATGTCTTTCAGCTTATCTATTTCCATATATCCAAGAGAATCTGCTCCGATCATTTCACGGATCTGCTCCGTTGTATGTGAATGAGCAATGAGCTGATCATTCGACGGTACATCTGTACCAAAATAACAAGGATGTAAAAACGGTGGCGAACTGATTCTTACATGAACTTCTTTTGCTCCTGCTTTTTTGAGCATCTTGATGATATTTGCACAGGTCGTTCCACGGACGATGGAATCATCTACCATAACAATACGCTTGCCCCGTACAACCTCTTCAATAACATTCAGTTTGATCTTCACACTGGACTCTCTTTGACTCTGTTTCGGCTTGATAAAGGTTCTTCCTACATAACTGTTCTTGTGGAATGCCATACCGTAAGGGATTCCGGAATATTCCGAATATCCTTTTGCCGCAACCAGTCCGGAATCCGGCACACCGACAACCAGATCAGCCTCTACCGGATAAGACTGTGCAAGAGCCTTTCCTGCAACAATCCTTGCATGATATACATTGATGTTGTCGATCACGCTGTCCATACGTGCAAAATAAATGTACTCAAAAATACAACGTGCCTGCTTTTCAGGTGGAATCTGCATACTTTTGTCCGAAGATACTCCATGCTTTGTAAAGCTGACAATCTCTCCCGGTTCCACGTCACGGATAAAGTCTGCACCAACTGCTGCAAGGGCACAGCTTTCCGATGCCAGGAACCAGGTATTATCTCGCTTGCCGATACAGAGTGGTTTGAGACCAAATGGATCTCTCGCTCCGATCATCTTACGCGGGCTTGATACAACCAGTGCATATGCGCCTTCAATTTTCTTCATTGCATTCCTGACCGCATCCTCTGCCTTTGAAACCTTCAGACGCTCTCTTGCAATATGATAGGCAATCACTTCCGAATCAATCGTTGTCTGGAAGATTGCTCCGGTATATTCCAGTTCATGACGAAGCTCGATCGCATTCGTCAGATTACCATTATGGGCAATCACCAATGTACCTTTCACATAATTCAGAACCAGTGGCTGTGCATTTTCCGCACGAGTTCCCCCTGCTGTCGAATACCGCACATGTCCGACGCCAAGGTTTCCCTTTAATTTGCCAAGTTCTTCCTCATCGAATACTTCATTGACTAGTCCTAGTCCCTTTCTGAAATGAACTTTCCGCTTGCCATAGGTATCTGTCACTGCAATTCCGCAGCTTTCCTGCCCTCTGTGCTGAAGGGCAAACAAACCATAGTACACTGACGGCGCAACATCGCCACCATCCATATCATAGGCACCGAATACACCACATTCTTCACCTAAACCAGTCTCTACTCTTTCAAGTTCGCTCATCGTTTTGTCTTCTCCTATTTGTTGTATCCGCTTAATTTTTACATAGAGAGTATAATACATGATTTTCCGAAAATCAATACACAGCCTTGAACTTTCTCCCGTACACTATGCTCTTCTGTACTCTTTTTTCCATTCTTCAAACAATTCCTTTGACGGTTCGATGTTGATATTTTCTCTCACTTTTTCTATCTTTTCTGTAAGTTTGTTGTCAATTTCCAAAAGGATTTCATTGCCCATGACCATCTTCTGATATTCATCCTGCGGCATGTATCTGGAACTTGCATACAGGTAACCTTCGAGCATTTTATTATCTTCACAGATCTTATACGCCTTCTCATACATTCTCGCCGACTCTTCATACAGAAATGCTCTCCCATATGCTCCGGCAAGGCACGCAGACACGCGACCATAAAAACGCTTATCTACTGAATCATCCTTTTCTCCGTTGACGATCGACATGTAAACCAGGATTGCCGATTCCAGTTCTCCACTTTCCATCAGCTTATCTGCTTTGTATTTCTGACGTTCTACTTCTTTCTGGTTCTTGAGTTTCTCCAGAACATTCTGGATGTGTGCCATTTCACCCGGTGTGTAGATTCTGGATTCATGTAGCACAAGAACCACAAATTTCTCCACGGAACCATGATTCCGGATCAGTTCCACCAGCTTTACTGCAAGATCCTGCATTTCCAGTTCATCTGCGATCCATCTGCAGAGCTGCTCATTCATGATCGTATAATCGATCAGATACAGATTGTTGCACAGATAATAACACAGCTCTTCCAGTGTACTGATTCTTGTATGGATCCTCGAAATTTCATAGGGATGTTTTGCCTTTTTCTTATGACAAAGAATTAAACTGCCCATTGCTGCCTCCTAATTCAATGATCTTCTCCAACCGGAATCCTGATGGCGCAAAAAATTCGCCAAATCCCATATCTTCAAAAATAATATGACAGGTCTTTTCATCCGAGAAGAATGTACTAATTTTCAGACGAAGCGCATAGTTTTTCCGGTCCGGCAAACCTTTCAGAGAAACCGACTCCACAAGATGCCTGCCGGTCACCAGAGAATCTACATGGATCTCAATATCCTCTGTATCACCAAGAAGCACCTCAAACTGTCTGTCTGATTCGTACCAGTGATTGCCCCAGGATACCAGTGGGTACCAGCCTTCTTCTCCATTCACGCGCATCCGCACGGAAATCTGCTCGGTCAGTTTTGTCTCATCCAGGTAGACTGGCGCATCTGACTGTTCCTCTTTTCTGCGCTGCGCTGTATAACACGCTCCTTTACTGTACAGATTATTTCCCATAAACGCACGGCGTCCGTTACAGAGAACGCGCAGAGAATTCGGATACCAGTTATTTTCAAATCCATCTCCTGTCAAAAAGACAGAAGAGATCATCTTCTTGTTGAATACACTCTGGATAAAACGTTTAAAATGCTCATCTGCCGCTTTTGCCTTTTCAACATGCAGCACCGGATAAACTGCTTCCAGTTCTTCCATACGTGCATCTGCCACCTTGTCCACCGTCACAAAGCTTTCTCTGCTTTTCTGCGAACTGTTCTTCAGTTCCCGCAACATATATGCCCGGATCACATCCTCGTCACAGTAAAAAAGTGCCGCTTCATACTGCCATAATTCTTTCGGCTGATTAAACATATAATGGCAGAAGCTTTCCTTGTAGTCCTGAACATAAATATTTTCCTTTGCCACTCCGAGTTTCTGTCCGATTCCCTTCAGCAGGACGCGGATATCTTCGTTTTTCTCCGGGACTGTAAACGTGATGCTTTCAATTTCTTCAAATCCGTTCAACGTGTACTTTACAAAATCCGCCAGCAGCTGGACGCCTTCATATTCCTGTCCGTCTACCTCAATTTTCCTATTGCCAAGCGCACACTCCCAGATCCCTTCCACGCAGATACTGTCCCTTACCGTAGACATCCTTCTTGCCTGTCTTCCGTAAGTCCAGGTCTCTTTATAATAGTTCATCACCAGAGGAATCTGATTGTTCTCTTTTTCAATTCCGGTATCCACCGTCTCCGGTTCCTGTGTTTTTTCATTATAATAACTGATCTGACACATCTTTGCATTGATGTCATATCCTATAATACTTCCATGTGTCATGAAGTATTTCCTCCTTTAGTAAGCAACAAAAATATCCTCAGCAAGCTGTTTTTCTGTTGCAAATTCCTTCATCGCGATTGCCAGTGCTTCATTCTTCAGTGATGTCATATCATTCAGTCTTCCAAATTTTCCGATTGGTCTCACCTCACGCGGCTTATAGTCACTTTTTTCCGTAACTGTCACCTTATCCTTATTCGTCTCTGTAAAATAATAACGCAGAGATTCATCACCAAACAAAATAAAGCTCTTGATATAAGTGTCTTCATATGCCGGAAGCAGTATTTCTTCCTGATAATTCATATTATCACTTTCGCCTTTCCGTATCTGGTAGGAAATTGCCACTTTGCTTCCAGGTTTTGCGTGATATTCGATCATCGTCTTATCATAAAGCTGCACTTCTCTGAGCCAGTTCTCCGGATACTTCAAATAGAAAGAAAAATACAGCTGTTTTTCACACATTTCGCGCAGGAATTCCCGTAGCATCGGTTCCAGTTCCTGATGCACTTCCCTGCTGGAATAATATTTTAGCAGGGCGATCTTACAGATATCCGGAAGATCTTCCTCTTTGCGGTATTCATTTGCGATGATTACAAAAATACATCCTTTTACCTGGCGTCCGTTCACCACATATTCTCTTGAAACATAAGCAAGATATGCTCTCTTTAAACGGAAATACGTTCTTCCTTCATAATAATCCGCAAAAATTTCTTCCTCACCAAACATAGTTTCCGAGAAAAGCATCTGCGTAATGATTCTTTCTGAAAGCTTGTAGGTTGTAATATCATAATCTCTTGCCACATGCCAGAGTTTCTTCATATTACGGGTCGATCCACAATAATACTCAGCAAGATAAGACAGCGTCTGCTTATCATACTGATCTTTCAGAAACAGTTCAAAGCATAATGCCAGAAGAAAATCATCCTCCTCCGTACCTTCTTCACGCAGGCGCATACTGCACATTTTAAACACTTCTTTTTCATCTGCCATCTCCAGCCCGTGCTCTCTAAGCATATCCCAGGTCAGTTCTTTTTTCTCTTTCTTCCGTTCCTCTTCCTCATGCTCTTCCTGATATTTTTTGCAGATTTCCATATACCGGTTCTCATAGAACATCCTCATAGTCTCATATGGAATGGAATCAATGTAATGGCGGCCGTCTTTTGATTCCCAGACAATCCGTGCGTCTTTATTGTATAAATATACAATCACTCCATCCGCACTGTACTGTACTTTCTGACTGATCGTTCCGTCAGGCTCGATCACCATGACAAACGCCATGTTCTTTACCGTTGTCTTAATCTCATAAGCATGGCAGATATCATAAACTGCCCGGATTCTTTCCGGTGTCATATCCCGCTCAGTACAGCAGCGTTTGTAAATAATATGCAGAATATCATTGATCCTTCGATTCTCAAGCTGCATCCAGGCAAACCGCTCCATCTGCTCTCTGTAAGCACTGTAAAGCTCACTGCTTTCTTCCTCACAGTTAATCAGATTTGCATACAACACCGCTGCTTTTTTATATTCCAGTGTATTTCCATGCCGGAAGTAAAGTAATACGGATTTTGGAAACTGTCTGTCCAGATATTTGTCATCCACAGTCATCATATAATATTCAAAAAGCTGCGCAATCTTCAGATCTTCTTTTACTGCCAAGGCATACCACTTGAAGCATTCCGGTGTTGTCCGATTGCCACGGATCAGATGGGTACAAATTGCTGTCAGAATCTGTGGATCCGGGAAAATCCGATAAACCTTCTGCATCACAACATCCAGATTCTTATCATAAGTCCGCTGTTGGGATGCAAGGTTCGCCATATAAAGCGCAATTTCCTTTGTCAGAACTCCGTGCTTCTGCGCAAAATTGAGAATCTGTACTTCAAATGCCGAGAGCTTTTTCAGACAGGTTGGCTTCTCCAGAAAACACCGGTATGCCTGCCAGTACAGAATTACCTGGTTCGCACCGTTGCTGCAATGGCGTTCCAGAACCTGTAATTTTTTGCTATAGTTTTTATATTCCGGATCAATGTCAATCAGCATACACACAAGCTCCCATGAAGTTGGTTCTTTCATATATGCCTTATTCAGTTCTTCAATTGCTTTGTTAACCTGGCTGCCTGATTTTCTTAAAAGCGCAGTCAGATACAGATAATACGATGAAATGACCGAATCCTTATTCACTGAGAAACGGCTGTAATTGTAATCATCCAGAATACCACTGGCCTTGTCCGGCTCCTTACAGAGCAGGTTAAGATGTGCATCAAACAGTGGATAAACATCTCCGTCTTCTGAATATATATCCAGTCCCTTCAGTTTTTCTCTTGTTGCGTCCGCCCAGGCTGTCAGATCCTTTCCTTCCGCATTGCACGCAAGGAAATCCTTTATGATTGATGCAATCGTCTTATCTGCCACACGTCTGTTCTCTGCATGATCCTTGTGATTGGCCAACATTACCTCATAGGTCAGCGATTCATACGGACTTTCAAAAACAATCTGTCCATAATTATTTCCCGCATGAGCCTTTTCCGGATGAATGATATAACTGAAATCAAACAGATTTCCCACAAAATCGTCCGTTGTAAAGTTATCCCTTCCAATCTGGATAAAATCACCGCTCACATGCACCTTCACCGGCATAAATCCCCAAGTATTCTTTGTAAAATGAATAATCTCACGGGTTGCTTCTTTTAAATTGCGGAAGGTTCTCTGATTCCGTCCCATTGTCAGGAAAATACATTCTTTCTGTTTGATTCCGACCAGAAATTCTTCCATCGCCTGCTCACCGAGAGACCATTTCCTAATATTATCATAAAGTGCCTTTATCCTTGGCTCTTCATACTTTATCACGTCATAAAAATCGCGTGATCTGAAAAGACGGTGTGCCTCAATAAAGTTCTCCATCGCCAGCCTTTTAAAATCACGGATATTCTGTACTCTTCCACAGGAAGTCTCGACTGATGGTTTTTCAATGATCGCAGTAAAGTTTACCTCAAATTCTCCACCATTACATACAATCGTAAACTTTCCCTGTTCAACATGCCCGGGAGCAAGTCCGCTTCCATCATAAGTAAAACGGAGTTCCACCGGGTTGCCCTCAAATCCCTGTTCTTCTAAATGTATACGAAAAGAAGAAGAATATACAAGTCCTCTGATATCTCCTTCTTTCCTGTTCTTCAAAATGAAACTTCCCTGGCAGGACTCTCCTTCCCCGATCGTCATCTCAAGATTCGTTACCGGCAGTACAATCTCCGGATGAACAGTTCGAAAATCTCCTTTGGAAAATTTTTTTATTTTATTCTTCAAGCTTGCCACCTACTTCTGCATTGCATTTTTTCAAAAAGACATTATAATAAATTATAACATTATTCTGCATATCAGGCAATGCGGAATACCCGATTTTTTTAATTCACAGATTTTTGTTATACACAAAGGAGAATACTATTTATGGAAGCAAAACCGCAGTTTCATGGAAGTGACACCGCTGCTGTCGCCGCATTTTATCATGTACCGGTGGACGAGATCGTCTGCTTTGGAGCCAATGTCAACCCACTTGGATTATCCAAAAACCTGAAAAAAGATCTTGCTGCACATCTGGATCTTCTCAGTAGTTATCCAGACCGAAATTACACTACTTTGAAGAAAGTGATTGCCGATTACTGCCAGATTTTACCGGAACATGTAATCGTCGGAAATGGTTCTACCGAGCTGATCTCTCTCCTAATCCAGACACGGAAACCACAAAAAACGCTGGTTCTTGGACCAACTTATTCCGAGTATGGACGTGAACTGGATCTGGTGGGAAGTTCCATCCATACTTACCTGTTAAAAGAGTCAGATCAGTTCCATCTTGATATCCATGCCTTCTGCGAAGAAATCAGGAAAGGCTATGATCTGGTGATATTATGTAACCCGAACAATCCGACTTCGTCCGCTCTCAAAATGCCTGAGATCCAGACCATTCTGGACTGCTGCCGGGAGGCTGGCTCTTTCTTGATGATCGATGAGACTTACGTTGAATTTGCACCGGATATTAATGAAATTTCTTCCATGTCTCTGATCAGCAGTTTTGATAATCTGATGATTCTCCGTGGCGTATCCAAATTTTATGCCGCACCTGGTCTCCGCCTCGGCTACGGTGCAACCAGTAACAGCCAGTTTCTTCAGGATCTTCTGCTGATGCAGAACCCATGGAGTCTGAACAGTCTCGGCGCTTACGCTGGCGAGAAGATGCTCCAGGATCAGGAGTATATCCGGAAAACACGGGATCTGATCCTCTCCGAGCGAGACAAAATGTGCACTGAAATTTCCAAAATCAATGTGCTGACTGTGTATCCTGCTTATGCGAATTTTGTACTGGTAAAGATTGAAAAAGAGGGAGTTACTTCTGCGGATGTGTTTGAATTTCTGATCAAGCAGGGTCTGATGGTGAGAGACTGCTCCAGCTTCAAAGAACTGGGCGGGGAATACTTCCGGTTCTGCATTATGGCTCCGGAAGATAATAAGAGACTGCTTCAGGGAATACAGGATTTCTTTGCATAATGTTTCCTATCCCCACAAGAAGACCATTCACTAAATCGCCAACTCTTATTTCTAAAAATTTTGAGCAGCACAGGATCCCGGCGCAAATGATATTGAATCGTTGCGACTAAGAGCGCACAAAAATAGGGGTGGTGTCCGTGTTCACACGAACATCATCCCCTTTTTTGTACAAGCTTCGGAGTTGCCATGCATCCGTATGAAACTGCCAGTGACAGTTTCATAGGTGACGATCAATATCATTTGCGCCGGAATCCTTCCCTCTTCACACTATTCTTTCAAAATAAGCGCCACAAACACAAGATCTTCTTCCCCCGCATTCTTGATGCCATGTCCATTTCCGTCTGCGCAGAAAGTCACATCACCAACTTCTACCGGATATTCTTTGCCATTATCATTGTAAATGCCTGCCCCTTTTGTCAGATAGTAAGTCTCAGTCTCTCCATGATGCTCATGATATCCGATCTCACATCCAGGTTTTAACGTTACTTCATTGAACATCTTGCAGTACGCGCCGAGCTGTTCACCTTTGATCAGTTCTTCCTTCAGGATATAGCCTGCGCCACCCGCTACATTTTCTGCTTTGATTGGTTGTCTTTCTGATTTCTTTGTCATGACTCTTTTCCTCCTGTCTGATCAGATTTCTTTATCTGTCATTGTGACACGATTATTGAATTGCGTCAAGTGCCGCAGAAATATCTGCAATCAGATCCTCTTTATCTTCAAGTCCCAGACTGATACGAATCAGTTCTGCCGGAACTCCTGCTTCTTTTAACTGCTCATCATTCATCTGGCGATGTGTGGATGTTGCCGGGTTCAGGCAACAGGTTCTCGCATCTGCCACATGGGTTTCAATCGCTCCAAGCTTCAGATTCTGCATGAATACGGAAGCAGCTTCTCTTCCACCTTTCAATCCGAAAGATACCACTCCACAGCCCCCGTCTGGCATGTATTTCTTTGCTCTTTCATAGTATTTGTTAGATGGAAGTCCCGGATAATTGACATAAGCAACCTTTGGGTGCTGCTCCAGAAATTCTGCGACAGCCTGTCCGTTCTCCACGTGTCTTGGCATACGCACATGAAGAGATTCCAGTCCGAGATTCAGGATAAATGCATTCTGTGGTGCCTGGATTGATCCGAGATCACGCATCAACTGAGAAGTACATTTTGTGATAAATGCGCCTTCTTTTCCGAATTTCTCAGCATAGGTAATTCCATGATAGCTTTCATCCGGTGTGCAAAGTCCGGGATATTTATCTGCATGAGCCATCCAGTCAAATTTACCACTGTCTACGATTGCTCCACCGACTGCTGCTCCATGTCCATCCATATATTTTGTAGTCGAATGTGTCACAATATCTGCTCCCCATTCGATCGGATGACAGTTGACCGGTGTCGGGAAGGTATTATCCACGATCAGCGGTACACCATGCGCATGTGCAACCTTTGCAAAAAGCTCAATATCCAGAACAGTAAGTGCCGGATTGGCAATCGTCTCACCAAACATCAGCTTTGTATTTGGCTGGAATGCCGCATTTAATTCTTCTTCTGTTGCATCCGGAGAAACAAATGTTGCGTCAATTCCCATTTTCTTCATTGTCACACTGATCAGATTGAAGGTTCCACCATAAATCGAAGAGGAAGCCACAATATGATCTCCTGCTTCACAGATATTGAACATAGCAAAGAAATTCGCTGCCTGTCCGGAAGAAGTCAACATTGCAGCTGTTCCGCCTTCCATCGCCGCGATTTTTGCCGCTACGTGGTCGTTAGTCGGATTCTGCAGACGGGTGTAGAAATATCCGGATGCCTCCAGATCAAATAATTTTCCCATATCTTCACTTGTATTGTATTTGAATGTCGTAGACTGAATGATCGGAACCTGTCTCGGCTCTCCATTTCCAGGTGTATATCCTCCTTGCACGCATTTTGTTCCCATATGATAAGTATTCATGAGAAAGTTCCTCCTTTTTCTTTTACACATTTCCTCTAATGTATATTCATTAAGTATGTTTTCTATTATAGCAGAAAACGGGAGATTTTGTTTAAAAATCTCCCGTTTGTTTTATATTTTTCGTAGAATATGCAGTTTTTCTTTTATTTTCCTCTTACGGTTTACATCTCCCACACGGGCTATACCCCTCTTTAATCACTTCTTCTCTTGAACCTGTAAATGTTTTTTTATTTCCTTCTTTGATATCTTTTACTCCTGAACACTCCGGCGTATGGAACTTCTTTGTATTTTCATTCAACACATACGTCTTTTTCTCTGTATTTCCACTGGTTTTTCCCGTACCCGCTGACGCATCCGCATCGGAAAGTACTGCCTTTCCCGTTGCATAATCAATCGTAATTCCCGGCTGTACATTATAGACATACACATTAAATTTCACACCTTCTCCATGATCCTCCACTGATTCTGCTTCCATTAAAACTCCGGATGCAACCAGATTTTCCCCTTCAAATACCGGTGTGACACGATACATTACATGATTATCTGTCTCTTTGATGTAGTCGGCAACCATATTTTCAAATGGCAGCATTCCATCCACATTCATATAGCGGGTTCCTGTAATCAGATTCTTTTCGTTTGCATTTTCTGCCGTCAGCTGATAGCCTATCAGATGACAACGGTTGTAAAGATATTTTCCATCCACATTGTCAAATTTTATTGTCTGCCACCCGGACGGTTTCACCTGTCCAATCTTTCCTCTTTTCCCGGTCGGCATCAGATCTGTCCCAATACTGGACGTGGCAACGCCGCACCGCCCCAGCTCATCCAGATCACTGTAGCTTTCATAAGACTGATCTGTCAGCTCATCTTCGGTAAAATCCGGTTCATTATCGTCAATCACTACATACGGTGTTCCGCTGTATGCCGGAATATTATCCAATGTAGCGCTCACCGGATCCTGGCTGCCACCTGCTGTCGATTCATTTTTTCCGCTACCTGACTGCCTTTCAACTACCGCTGCCTGACTGTTTCCATATGATGCACTTTGCGCATCTGCTCCACCTGTGCCACACGCTGTCAGAAACAATGCAAACGTCAGAAGCAGCACACCTCTCATTTTCCCAATTTTCTTCTTCATAGCAATCCCTGCCTATTGTAAATTTCTTTTGTAATCTTCTCATGGGAGTAACCGGAAAAATCTTTTCTCTCTTCCAGTCTCCACTTGCTTAAATCTACCTCAAAAAATACATCTGCCGGATAATCCCGGTTCCATTTATACAGAACAATCTCTGTAATCTTCCCCTCATATCCAGCCAAATTCTCCCCCTCAACAAAACAGAAATCCTCTTTTTCTGCCTTTTCCAGAAAATTCCGGTCAACCTTCCACATTTTTTCATCCTCCAGGTGCCCTGCGTCCTGTATTTTCTTCCCAGTCCCAGTTTCCCGGCATACCTCTTCTTTTGCTTTAAAGACTTCTTTAAAAAGCTTATCTGCCTCCGGCGCCATCCAGAGCACATTCCCTCTCGTCATCTCAAGAATATCCCATGACACCATCCGGTCCCGGCTCACTCTCCTGCCATTAAAGCATATCCCCATCCGGTTATCCACACATACAATAGTTTTCACACTACCAAACTCCTTCCCCGCAATTCCAGCCAATATCCGAAATCCTCTACACAGCTTCACATTCTTTTGCCACTGTAGCGTCCGTCTCGTCCCTGCATTTTCCATAACACAAACAGGCAGAGAATCCAATCCCTGCCTGTCCGTATTCATAACATCTTATTCAACTTTCGCAATATCAATCAGTGTAAGCTGACGGATATCTGTATTTTCCAGACTTGTCACAAGTGCTCTTGCAGTATCCATAGCTGTCAGTACATTGACACCTGTCTCGATTGCATTACGACGGATTACAAATCCATCTCGTGCATGATCTGCTCCCTGTGGAGGAGTATCAATTACAAGGTCGATCTCGTGTCCAAGGATCAGATCCATCAGGTTCGGTGATTCCTGCTCAATCTTATTGACCGGAATTGCTTTTACGCCACCTTCTTTTAATGCATCAGCTGTACCGCGTGTTGCAAAGATGCGGTAGCCAAGTGCCTCAAATCTGCGTCCGATCTCGACAGCTTCTCCCTTATCCTCATCACGAACAGTCATGATCATGTTCTTATATTTTGGAAGGTTGATTCCAGCTCCAAGGAACGCTTTGTAAAGTGCCTCGTTAAATGTAGTTGCAATTCCCAGACACTCACCTGTAGACTTCATTTCCGGTCCAAGGCTGATATCTGCACCACGGATCTTCTCAAATGAGAATACCGGCATCTTGATTGCAATATAATCAGCTTCTTTCTGAAGTCCCGGTGTGTAACCCATTTCTCTGATCTTATGTCCGATGATCGCTCTTGTAGCAAGCGGAACGATCGGGATACCTGTTACCTTACTGATATAAGGAACGGTACGACTTGAACGTGGGTTTACTTCGATGACATAAACATCTTCGCCACATACGATGAACTGGATGTTGATCATACCAATTACGTGAAGGGCTTTTGCAAGACGCTTTGTATATTCTTCAATTTTACGCTTTGTCACTTCGGAAATGCTCTGCGCAGGATATACGGAAATACTGTCACCAGAATGGATTCCGGCACGCTCAATATGTTCCATAATACCAGGAATCAGAATGTCTGTTCCATCACATACTGCATCGACCTCAATCTCTTTACCGACCAGATATTTATCAACCAGAATCGGGTGATCCTGTGCAATACGGTTGATGATTCCGATAAATTCATCAATATCATGATCGTTGATTGCAATCTGCATTCCCTGTCCGCCAAGTACATAAGAAGGACGAACCAGTACCGGATATCCAAGACGGTTGGCAACCTCTTTTGCTTCTTCAGCGGTAAATACTGTATCTCCCTTCGGACGTGGAATATTGCACTGTGCAAGGATCTCGTCAAAGAGCTCTCTGTCCTCTGCAGCATCTACATCTTCTGCGGAAGTTCCAAGAATCGGCACTCCCATCTTCATCAGGGATTCTGTTAATTTGATCGCAGTCTGTCCACCAAACTGAACAACTGCTCCGTCCGGTTTTTCCAGGTCTACAATGCTCTCTACATCTTCCGGAGTAAGTGGTTCGAAATACAGCTTATCTGCGATATCGAAATCGGTACTTACAGTTTCCGGGTTGTTATTTACGATAATAGTCTCGTATCCTTCTTTTGCAAATGCCCATGTACAATGTACAGAACAGAAGTCGAACTCGATACCCTGTCCGATACGGATCGGTCCTGATCCAAGTACTAGAACTTTCTTTTTGCCGGAAGTCTCTTCTACTTCGTTCTGGCTTCCGAATACAGAATAATAATATGGGGTCTCTGCCGCGAACTCAGCCGCACAGGTATCAACCATCTTGTATGCTGCAACGATTCCGTTTGCATGACGCATATCGTGGATTTCTCTCTCATCTTTTCCGGTCAGTCGTGCAATAACATTGTCCGGGAATTCAATACGTTTTGCTTCTTTCAGAAGTTCCGGTGTGAGTTCCTGTGTCTTCAGAGCCTGTTCCATCTCAACAAGGATTGCGATCTTGTCGATGAACCATTTGTCGATCTTTGTGATCGCATGGATCTCGTCATAAGAGATTCCTTTGCGGAGTGCTTCTGCGATCATCCAGATTCTGCGGTCATCTACGATTTCCAGTTTTTCCAGAATTTCTTCTTTGGAAAGTGCTGAGAAATCATAAGAAAGCAGACAGTCTACATGCTGCTCCAGAGAACGGATTGCTTTCATAAGAGCTCCTTCAAAGTTATCGCAAATACTCATAACTTCTCCGGTAGCTTTCATCTGTGTCGTCAACGTTCTCTTTGCACTGATAAATTTATCGAACGGAAGTCTCGGCATCTTAACAACACAGTAGTCAAGCATTGGCTCGAAGCTTGCATAAGTTTTCTTTGTAACTGCATTCTTGATCTCGTCCAGTGTATATCCAAGGGCAATCTTTGCAGCAACTTTTGCGATCGGGTATCCTGTCGCTTTGGAAGCCAGTGCAGAAGAACGGCTTACACGCGGGTTTACCTCAATTACACAATATTCAAAAGAGTCTGGATGTAATGCGTATTGTACGTTACATCCACCAGTAATATTCAGTTCTGTAATGATATTCAGTGCCGAAGTACGCAGCATCTGATATTCTTTATCTCCAAGAGTCTGGGAAGGTGCAACAACGATACTGTCACCGGTATGAACTCCGACCGGATCGATATTTTCCATATTACATACAGTAATACAGTTTCCAGCACTGTCTCGCATTACTTCGTACTCGATTTCTTTCCATCCTGCAATGCAGCGTTCTACAAGAACCTGTCCTACACGCGACAAACGGAGTCCGTTCTCAAGGATTTCTTCCAATTGTTCCTGATCATGTGCGATACCACCACCGCTTCCGCCGAGGGTATATGCCGGACGAAGAACAACAGGATATCCGATCTTATCTGCAAACGCGACACCATCTTCTATATTTTCAACGACCAGTGAAGCTGCAACCGGCTCACCGATCTTTTCCATAGTATCTTTAAATTCCAGACGGTCTTCTGCTTTCTTGATGGTTTCCGCCGTTGTACCGATCAGTCTCACATTATGTTCCTTAAGGAATCCTGCTTCTTCCAGCTCCATTGCAAGGTTCAGTCCGGCCTGGCCTCCAAGGGTAGGAAGTACGCTGTCCGGTTTTTCTTTAAGGATCAGCTGTTCTACAACTTCTACCGTAAGTGGTTCGATATAAACGCGGTCTGCAATATCTTTGTCTGTCATGATCGTTGCCGGATTCGAATTCAGAAGTACAACTTCAAGTCCTTCTTCCTTCAGTGAACGGCATGCCTGTGTTCCGGCATAGTCAAATTCTGCTGCCTGTCCGATTACGATTGGACCGGAACCAATAACTAATACTTTCTTTATGTCTTTATTTCTTGGCATTATTTTGTTCCTCCCATCATATCCATAAATCTGTCAAACAAGTAACCAGAATCCTGTGGTCCCGGGCAAGCTTCCGGATGGAACTGTACTGTGAAAATATTCTTTCCAACGTATGACATTCCTTCGTTTGTATTGTCATTTACGTTCACAAATGCAGGTACTGCAACGCTTTCCGGAATGCTATCAGCATCTACAGCATAACCATGGTTCTGGGAAGAAATATAAACTCTTCCTGTCTGCAGATCTTTTACCGGATGGTTTCCGCCCCTGTGTCCGTATTTCAACTTATAGGTCTTACCACCGTTGGCGAGTGCCATCAGCTGATGTCCCAGACAGATTGCAAAGATTGGGATCTCTGAATCGTATAATTTTCTGATTTCTTTAATAATGGAAGTGCAATCCGCCGGATCGCCAGGTCCGTTCGACAGCATGATACCGTCCGGATTTGCGGAAATGATCTCTTCTGCAGGTGTATTTGCCGGGTAAACGGTAACTTCACAGCCACGATCATTTAAAGACCTTGCAATGTTGTTCTTAGCACCAAAGTCCATCAATGCAACTTTTGGTCCATTGCCTTCTAAGACATATTTTTCACTGCAAGTTACTTTGGAAACTACATCTCCTACTTTGTATGCATGAAGTTTCGGAAGTACCTCATCCAGATTGTAATTTTCATTCGTTGTGATCATACCATTCATTGTACCCTTTTCGCGGAGGATTTTGGTAAGTGCTCTGGTATCAATTCCTGCAATTCCCGGAATATCCTGTTCTTTCAGGAAATCCTGAATTGTACCTTCACAACGGAAGTTGCTTGGCATTCTGGACAATTCTCTTACAATATAACCATCCGGCCACGCCTTCTTGGACTCCATATCCGGTGTAATACCATAGTTTCCGATCAGCGGATATGTCATGACAACGGCCTGTCCGGCGTAAGAAGGGTCTGTCAGCACCTCTAAGTATCCAGTCATTGAAGTATTGAATACAATCTCACTAATCATATCTTTTGTTGAGCCGATGCTTGTGCCTTCAAACACAGTTCCGTCTTCTAAAATTAGAAACGCTTTCATATGTTCACCTTATCCCTTCGTAATACTCTTTTATTCTCAAAAAAGGGGCACTCTTGGAGTCTTTTCAATTCCAGAGCGCCCACACTTTCTCAAATTGTAAAAAGTTTACCATATCTGGTTACAGATTTCAATACCTATTTTTTATGTTTATTTTAAAGTGTAATTTTTTTAAAAAAGAGTTGCTTTTATTCAAAAATTTGATATAATATAATTCGTGACTGCGAAAGCAGTACGAATGCTGGAATAGCTCAGTCGGTAGAGCACTTCACTCGTAATGAAGGGGTCGTCGGTTCAAGTCCGATTTCCAGCTTAGTGATCAGAGAAAAAGGGAGTGCCTGTTTATCAGACATTCCCTTTTTGTATCCGGCAGAAATGCCTGTGATACCTTCACTGACTGTTCCTATCGACCGGACATCTGTTTTTCCTGTTCTTCGATCATTTTCTTGACCATATAACCTCCGACAGATCCGTTCTGTCTTGAAGTTAAGTCTCCGTTGTACCCGTCTGATAACGGTACTCCCAGTTCGCTTGCAACCTCGTATTTAAATTTGTCCAGTGCACCTTTTGCTTCTGGCACGGCTGCTCTGTTTGATGAACGACTTGCCATATTCATTTCCTCCTTTTTTGTAACATTTTGTTTTGTGTTACGCTCCTAGTATATGGAGAATAAATTCAGATTACACTGGGAGGTTTTGTTAATTTTAGCATTTTTTATTTTGCAGTAATCTGCACCAGATGAGTATGAAACATTTTAAACTGAAGCATGACACATTTAGTATTCTTTGCATAAAAGCAGAGTTTGGGAGAAAACTTAGATCATAATATAAAATCCAAGTCAGGACAATTCTGCAATTCTGGATACACCTACATAAATTTCGGAAATTTTATACCATGTACGGTAATCAACAGTTCCGGTTACCGGAAGCCCGAACACCGACTGGAATTTTCTGACGGACGATGCTGTTGCCGGACCATAAATACCGTCAACTGTGATTTTCGGAATTGCCGGGTATGCACCGGCAATGACATTTAGCTGTTCCTGCATTTGCCGGACTTTTGTACCAGAAGAGCCCTGGGAAAGGGTATACCCTGGCCATGAAGACGGAATGCCTGAAATTTCTTCAGCAGTATTGATGTAAATATCATCTCCGTAATAATAGCGGAGGATTTCCGACGGAGAATACCCCTGATCACCAAGTGCTTTAGAACCCCATTGGGTCATCCAGTTCGGACACTGAACCTGCCTTCCGTCACAGTATTGTGTCAGAATCGGCTGCCTTACATTCGGTCTGGAAAGATAATCTGCAAACAGTTCGTCCACCACTGTAGAAATGGAGTCAAAAACATTCCGTTCCGGAATCCATTTGTGATCAAAAGCCGTAGAAGATGTAATTGTGAAATCATAGCCCTGATTGCGATACCATTCGGTGTAAACCCGGTTCAGCGTAAAAGACATGATTGCCAGTACATTTGCCCGGATCGTATTTTCCGGCCAGGTTGCATAGATTTCACTGGAAGCAACATTTTTGATATAATCTTTATATTTTACATAATAATTCTGTGCGGTAGAATCGCGTGGTGAGCCATTGTGAACAACAATGTATTCCGGCACGACAACTCTGCTTAGCACAATCTCACCGGTTTCGTTTACCGGCTTGATCTCGTTTTCCGGGATTTTCGGCGGATACACACCGTACAGAGTATGTGCAGGAATCACAAAGATTTCCGGGGTCTGGTCTTCCGTGACAAGTGGACGCAGACGAATCTTCTGAATTGCCGTCACACCGGCCAGTATTTCCGTTCCTGCGATGTTGACCGGCTCGAATCCCGGAGCGTTTACTTCCAGGGTATATTCCGCATATGGCTGTTCTTCATTTGTTACATCCAGGCTATACTCCACAGGCGGTGCGTCAAGCTCAATGGTTTCACTTTGTCCGGAGCTATCGGTTGTCAGTTCTTCCAGTGTGTTTTCAGGAATACCTGTATAGGAAATACGGATTGACGCATCTGGAACAGGAAAAGAATCAATAGACGAAGTAATCTGTACCTGCAAATTTCCCCGATCAGAAGTCTGCATGGCTTTCAAAAATCTCATATCTGATATCCTCAAGGCTTTTTATACTGTCAGAAACATTATATGTAAAAAATGTCCGTGTTGTGCAAAAATGAAGGGTATGTTATGATGAAACATACAGATGAGTATTTGGAGGAATTAAATAGATTATGCGAAAAAAGATGCATCAAACAGGGAAATTTTTTTCGTTCATTCTTTTGGGACTTGGCTGTCTCTGTCTTATATCCGGAGGAATCCTGATCGGCAGACAAATGTCAGCCACTCCGAAAGCAGAGAGTTCCGCGCCGGAAGAAGTTCCTTATGAACAGGAAAAAATTACGGATGCAGAGGTTACCGGAGAATTCTACTATGAACAGCTTTCTGATGAAGAGCAAACGGTTTACCGGGAAATTCTTCAGGGTATCCAGGAAAATAAAAAAGAAATTTATCTGCATTGCAGCAACGCGAATACTGCAAATGAAGTATTTCAGAATGTGTTAAATGACAGACCGGAAATTTTCTGGTGTGATGGAAATGCAACTTCCACAGAATATTCTCAGTCTGAAGGACAGAGCCGATATGTAGTAATAGAGCCCAATTATCTTTATGAGGGAGAAGAAAAAGAACAACGGAATCAGGAGATTGAATCGGCAAGAACCACCTGTCTTTCTGGCATTTCAGACCTTTCAGATGAATACGAAAAGATAAAATACATTTACACCTATCTCATAGATAACGTAGATTATGATCTTGATGCACCGGATAACCAGAATATTTACAGTGCTCTTGTCGGAAAAAGATCGGTTTGTGCCGGCTATGCAAAAAGCTGCCAGTATCTGCTGCAACAACTGGGTATTTACTGTATCTATGTAACCGGACAGACTACAGATCCAAATGGAGGCATCGCAGACCATGCATGGAATATTGTTCAGTGCAATGATCAATATTATTATGTAGATGCAACCTGGGGAGATCCGATTTTTCTCGGCGAAGATAATGACTATCAGATACCGAACCTGATTGCTTACGATTATCTCTGCTGCAGTGAAAAAGAGCTAGAAAAAACACATATGATCAGCACGGACTATGTATATCCGTCATGTCAGTCTGAAAATCTGAACTATTATCAGCTGAACGGCATGTATTATGATACCTATGAGCCTGGTATGTTGCGAGAAGTGATCGACAGATCGATTGAGAGCCAGGAGGCTTATACGATATTTAAAATGTCAGATGATGCAGTCTATCAGGATGTCGTGGATGAAATGCATGAAACCCTCATGGAAGAAGGTGCAGGATACCTGGGTGAGTTATATGGACTTTGGCAGGTTTCTTATTCATACAGTGAAGAAGCATCCCTTAACAAATTTATTATTTACTGGTTTTATGAATAAAAAGATAGTGGGCAGAACAATTTGCCCACTATCTTTTTATCTACAACGTCGTTTCCAGATTGTTTCCCGAAATGTATGCCGCAAGCTTTTCACCAAGCAGTTTATATTTTTCGCCTTCTAACAGTGGATCTTCCCTCAGGATTTCCCCCGATGCTTCTCCTGCTTTTTTCAGAAGCTCCGAATCCTGGAACACATCTCCGATCCGGAAATTCATTAATCCGCTTTGCCGGATTCCAAAAAGATCTCCTGGTCCCCGAAGCTTCAGATCTTCATTCGCAATAAAAAATCCATTATTGGATTTGTTCAGGATCTCAAGTCGTTTTTTTGTCTCTTTCGTCTTCGAACCACTCATAAAAATACAATAGGACTGGTGTCTGCCACGTCCTACGCGCCCGCGAAGCTGATGAAGCTGCGCCAGCCCAAAACGCTCAGCATTCTCCACCATGATCACCGTAGCATTCGGCACATTGATACCAACCTCGATAACTGTTGTCGACACCAGGACCTGGATCTCATTCTTTGCAAATGCTCCCATGATCTCGTCTTTTTCTGCCTGTTTCATCCGCCCATGAAGCGCAGCGATCCGGATCTTGTCACCCATCTCACTTTGCAGAAGCTGCGCATAGTCAAGAACATTCTCTGCATCCATTGCCTCGCTCTCTTCTACCATCGGACAAATCACATAGCACTGTCTTCCTTCGGCGACCTGCTTCTGCATAAAGCGGTAAGCAGTCGGTCGGTAACTGGTATCCACCACACAGTTCTTGATTGGCAGACGGTTTGCCGGAAGTTCATCAATCACCGAAATATCCAGATCTCCATATAAAATGATTGCCAGTGTTCGAGGAATCGGTGTCGCACTCATTACAAGAATATGAGGAATTTGTCCTTTCCCGGCAAGTGCCTCTCTCTGACGGACACCAAATCGGTGCTGTTCATCGGTAACAACAAGTGCCAGATTCTGGTATTCCACCTTCTCCTGGATCAGTGCATGGGTTCCCAGAACAATCTGCACTTCTCCCGCAGCAATCCTCTGATAAGCTTCCCTTTTTTCCTTTGCTGTCATCGACCCGGTCAAGAGCTCGGTTTTCACCGGAATCTGATACTTTTCCAGCATCTCTATGATTGATTCGTAATGCTGCTTGGCCAGAACTTCTGTCGGCGCCATCATTGCGCCCTGATAACCGTTCAGTGCCGCCAGAAGAAGAGCCAGAAGCGCTACTATTGTCTTGCCAGAGCCAACATCCCCCTGGATCAGGCGTGACATCACTAGCTTTCCGCACATCTCCTCCTGGATCTGTTCCCAGACTCTCTTCTGTGCTCCGGTCAGTTCATATGGCAGATTTGCAAGAAAGCGGTCGATTTCCGACCGCCTTTTTATCACAAATCCGTTTTCGGCACGCTCATTTCGCTCCCTCGTCCTGCGAAGAGCAAGCACGAAAACTAAAAATTCTTCAAATACAAGTCTCTCTCTTGCATGGTAGAATTCTGCCTTATCCAGTGGAAAATGTATCCCGCGGATCGCATAGTTATACTCAGCCAGATGATATCGAAGGCGCAGATCTTTCGGTAGATCATCAGAGACGAGATCCAGATATTCCATCGCACCTTTAACCGCTTTTGCTACCGCATTGTTCGTCATACCGGCAGTTAACGGATAAATTGGCTGAAGAGTTCCACACTTTTTATCGTAACTATCCGGTGGTGAAAATAACTCTGGATGCTCCATAATCAGTTGATCCTTTTTTGAAACTACCCGTCCTCTTATGATAACCGGCATTCCCTGCTTCAATGTATTACGCAGAAACGGCATACGAAACCAGATCACCTTCAAAGTACCAGTCAGATCTTTTACGTATGCTGTCGTAATCTGCATACGCTTTCCTCCTCCAACCTGTACTCTTCCGTATATCACGCCTTTTACCGTGCTGATCTTTCCTTCTTCCAGCTCTCCTACGCTCACCGGCTCTTCATATACATCATATCCTCTGGGATAATAACGGAGCAGATCGCCGATGGTAAAAATTCCCATCTTGTGAAACAGTTCCTCGGTTTTTGCCCCGATTCCTTTCAGATTACGGATTTCTGACTGCTCATTCATAAGTCTATTCTACCGCCAACACATAGTAATAAATCGGCTGTCCGCCCATGTGTGCATCTACGTCCATATCCGGATATAATTCTTCAATCTCTGCTGTCAGCTTTTCTGCTTCTTCTTCGGAAACTTCTTCTCCATAATAGAGACTGATCAGTTCAGAATCATCATTTACCAGCTGTGCCAGCATGTCCTTTGTAGTACCATCAACAGACTTGCCAACTGCAAGGATACCTGCATCACCAATTCCCATGATATCACCTTCATGGATTTCTTTATCATCGATGTGGGTATCACGGACAGCATAAGTCACCTGACCTGTCTTTACACATTTGATCGCTTCCAGCATCGTCTCTTCATTTGTATCCACATCTTCTTCTGCATTGTAATTCAGAACTGCTGTGATTCCCTGCGGAACGGTCTTTGTCGGAATTACGATAATATCCTTGTCTTCTGTCAGATCACGCGCCTGATTTGCAGCCATTACGATATTCTTATTATTCGGAAGAATGTAAATATAGTCTGCATTTACATGATCGATCGCTGTCAGCATATCCTCCGTACTCGGGTTCATGGTCTGACCACCCTCGATAATGTAGTCCACGCCAAGTTCTTTGAAGATTTCATTTAATCCTTCTCCGATCGAAACAGCAATAAATCCGACCTTTTTACGTGGCTCTTTGGCTTTTTCTTTCTCTTTCTGAGCTGCTGCAAGCTTTTCTGCATCTTTGATCAGCTTTTCCTGATGCTCTTCACGCATATTATCAATCTTCATACGAGATAACTGTCCATAAGTAAGTGCTTTCTGGATTGCAAGTCCCGGATCGTTCGTATGAACATGTATCTTAACAACGTCTTCATCTGCTACACATACGATAGAATCACCAATCGATTCCAGATAAGCCTTAAATTCTATTTCATCCTTTTCTGTAAATTCTTTGTCCAGGAGAATAATAAATTCGGTACAGTATCCAAATTTGATATCCACTGTACCCTCAGTTTCAACCTTTGTTGCATTAACAGCCTGAGGAGTTGGTGCAAGTGCGCTGTAGTCAATCTCTTTACCGAGGAATGCATCATATGCCCCGCGCAGTACTTCCAGAAGTCCCTGTCCGCCGGAATCTACAACACCTGCCTCCTTTAATACAGGAAGCATATCCGGAGTCTTTGCCAGAACAGTCTCTGCCTCTTCAATCAGCTTCGGGAGAAATTCTTCCAGATCATCTGTCTCCTCTGCAAGTGTCTGAGCCTTTTCAGCCACCCCTTTTGCAACGGTAAGAATCGTACCTTCTTTCGGCTTCATAACAGCCTTATATGCTGTCTCTTTTGCACGTACAGCTGCTCTTGCAAGTGCAGGTACATCAATTTCGCTTTCCGTCTTGATGGATTTTGTGAATCCGCGGAGCAGCTGGGATAGAATAACACCGGAGTTACCTCTTGCACCACGGAGAGAACCGGATGAAATTGCCTTCGCAAGAGAAGCCATATCCATGCCTTCCAGTGCAGTTACTTCTTTCGCTGCCGCCATAATTGTCATAGACATATTGGTTCCTGTATCACCATCCGGTACAGGGAACACGTTCAGTTCATTGATATATTCCTTTTTTGCTTCTATATTCTGTGCGCCTGCAAGAAACATCTTCGCAAGCAGTTCTACATCGATACTCTTTGTTGCCACAACAAGTTCCTCCTTAATTAATCGATCACGCGGACGCCTTCGATATAGATGTTGATCTTATCGACGCTCATACCTGTAAATTCTTCAACTTTATACTTCACGTTGCTGATCAGATTGTCTGTTACTGCTGAAATACTTACTCCGTAAGCTACGACCACATGAAAATTAAGTGTAATCTTATTCTCATCAGAGATTCCGACCTGGATTCCCTTTGTAAGGCTTTCTTTTTTCAAAAGTTTTACCAGACCATCTTTCATGCTGACAGCTGCCATACCGACAATTCCAAAACATTCAACTGCTACAGATCCTGCATATTTTGCGATCACTTCCGGATCGATCGTGATGATTCCTAAATCAGTACTCATACTTCCCTTCATATGCCATCCTCCAATTCTCAAAATTCATATCAATAAATCTATTTTTAAACGTTGAAAATATTATACTCTATTTCCAATGCTTTTACAACCAATGCAGCCCGATAATCAGGCATGCTGACACCTGCCTGATTATACGGCAGCTCACTTAACAGTTCACTGTCGTACATTCGCCAAATACAGATCCAATCAGATTTTTGTGCGAGCACAAATCTGGACAGCTCCGTATTTGGTTCATCGTATACGCAAAAAACCGAAGCTTAAAAGCTTCGGTTCTCATCATTCCGCTCAGATTAAGCTCTTTCAACGCGTCCGGATTTCAGGCAGCTTGTACATACGTACATTTTCTGTGTTCCGCCGTTTTCCGTTTTAACTCTAACGGATTTTACGTTAGATTTCCACATCTTAGATGATCTTCTATGAGAGTGACTTACGTTATTTCCGAAATGAGCACCCTTTTCACAAATAGCACATTTAGCCATGATTGCACCTCCTAACGATCTGAAATGTCTGCTTACAAATCTTGCAGACTCACAACAATAATTATTTTAACAGAAACTTTTAACAATTGCAAGTGTTATTTTCACTTTTATGCATTTTTTGTTTCTTCATTGTGTCCATAATAGCCCTCATACTTCTGTGAGCCATAATATTTGTTATAATATCCCTTCTGGTTCTTACGCTCTACCTTGTTAAGGACAACACCAAGAACGGACACTCCCGAATTTTCCAGCTGGTCTTTTACATTCTGCACCAAACGGTATTTGGTCTTACCTGCTTCGACAACAATGATCGCGCCATCACTCTGATGTCCGATGATTGCCGCATCAATAACAAGACCAAGCGGCGGACAGTCAATGATAATATAATCATAGACATTCTTCATGGACTCCAGCATACCGGTAAAACGTTTGGATTCCAGAAGCTCTGTCGGATTCGGAGCCTCCGGTCCAGAAAGAAGAATATGAAATTTCGGAATATTTGTCGCCATAATCACATCTGCAAGCACACACTGTCCGGAGAGGAAGTGTGACAGCCCTTTATCTGCACCGGTAATCTGAAGTTTCGATGCCATAACAGAATTCCTAATATCCGCATCAACAAGAATAACAGATTTTCCCATGTCTGCAATTGATTCTGCCAGCGCAACAGAAACAGAGCTTTTCCCCTCTCTCGGCACACAGCTTGTTACAAGAATGACTCTTTTATCATCTCCGCAAAACTGCAGATTGGTACGCAATGTCCGGATTGATTCACGCACCCCGTAGCTTTTCTTTTCAATCGATAAATTAACCTTTTTCAACAAAACACCTGCTTTCTTCCCCACGCGGGGCTATCTGAATCTCTTTATCTGCTCTTCCATATCCGTCTTGGATTATCTACAAAAATCTCTTCCGCATAATCCTGTCCCATCTTTTTTCTGACGTAAGTGGCACACTTCCCGAGGTTCATCTTCCGCCCCTCCAGATTGTGTGCATCTGATCCTATAAAATCCACAAGATCATCTTTCATCAGGCCGGCACAGAACTTTTTAATCGTATGTCCTTCATATCCCAATACGGAATCTGCATTTATCTGGATCTGTGCTCCAAGTTTTTTCAGTTCCTGGATTCTCTCCGGTTCCTGACAGCAAAAATACCTTTCAACATGTGCAACGATCGGTCGATATCCCTTGGTGATTAGCTCATAAATGTAATTACGGACCGTGACAAAACTGTCATTGGTTGAAAACTCTGTCAAAACATATCTGCTTCCAAGCATCGTCGGCCGAAGCTTCTTATCAAGATGCCGGATCATCTGCTCATTCCGGTAATACTCGCAGCCAAGCCTCAGTCCAATTCCAACTTCTTCAGCATAATCGCGAAGTTCATGGTATACTCGGATCACCTTTTTCATGGAAGGCTCAAACATCTCCGGTCTGTAATGCGGAGTCGCAATGATATAACGTACTCCCTGCTCATAGGCATCCCGTATCATTGCTCTGGAAGTCTCCATATCCGGTGCTCCATCATCTACTCCCGGAAGAATATGACAATGAATATCTACCAACATCAAAACGTATCTCTCCTGTCAAAAAGAAAACGCCCCTCACGGTGACTCCCGCCACAAAGAAGCGTTTTCAACATATGTTTGTATTATCTAACAGCTTTCTTTTTAAGACCGAATGCTGCTGCTACTGCTGCCAGTCCAAGTACTGCAACTGCTGATACAGCTGTTGCGCTTGTAGCCGGTGAAGTAGCTGTTCCTGTAGCGGATGTAAGAGTTGTCTTGTCAACAACAAATGCAACCGGTGACAGTGAACTAAATGTACCTGTTACTGTTCCATCTGCAACAGTTGTATCAATCTTCTCCCAAGCTGATGCTGATCTATTGTAATGCAGAATCTGAACTTTAGAAGAAGCTGTTACGCCTTTCATTACGAATGTGATCTTAAGTGGGAATTTAGCTCCTTCCGGCGCTGTAACTTCCTTAACATCAGCAACTGTCATATTCGCATTAAAATCGCTCCCAATTACTTCTTTCAATTTTGCTTCAGTCTTAATGTCTGCAACTGCCTGTGTGTATTCTGTCGGGATCTCAGATGTGATAGAAACATTCACTGCATTACCATCTGTATCTGTTGCGCTGCTTACAGCTGTAACAACTGTAGAAGCTGCCGGACTTGGTGCTGCAAATGCCGTCATTCCGATGCAGGATACCATAGCTGCAATAAGACCAACTGTCTTTAAGATTCTTGACTTCATTTTCTTTGACCTCCTCACATAGTTTATTTGATATTCGCTATATCAAGCTATACTATACTACAATTACATTATTTTGTAAAACATTTTTAATATTATTTTTTTTAATTCTTTATTGTCTACCAGATACTGCGCATGTCCGTCTTTCTCAATAATCTCACCCGGAACTTTCACGGTGTCCTCTGCAATCTTATAATCTGTCAGCTCTTCCATCTCATCCGCAGTCATGTTTGTTGTCATATAATCCTCCAATTTCTGGTACAGAGAAAGATACTCTGTTTCGCTTTGAATACTCTGCATCTTCTCGATCAGAGCATCCATAAACTGTGACTGACGTTCCATGCGCTGATTGTTACTGTCAAGGACTTCAATATCTCTTTTACGGACATATTTTTCAGCAAGTTCCCCATTAAGAGTAACTTCTGCACCTTTTTCAAATGCAGGATCAACAGCTGTATAATCTTCTGGCACGGTAAGAGTAATTCCTCCAACCGCATCAGTTGCTGCAACCAGCCCCTCCAGCGTCAGTGAAAAATAAGAATCCACATTCACGCCATACATAAGTTCTGATACCTTCTCAGATGTCAGACGGCAGCTCTCTTCTGCCCCGTCCCCATATGCGTACTGAAGTGCGATCTGCCCATTTTCCGTCATCAGCCTGTTACCTGTCACATCATAAATATCGATTCCCACCATAGAATCTCTGGAAATCTGAATGATCTGTGCCGTCTTCTCTTCTTTATTAAGGACCAGAAGATTCAGGCTGTCGCTCTGTCCGTTTTCTCCCGGGTTATTACCAAGATCTGCTTTTTCTTCCTTGTCAACACCCATGAACAGAACGGTCTTGATATCCGGGTTGAGTTTGTATTTCTTTCCGTCTTCTTCGATGATTCCGGACTGTGATTCCGTTTCGTCTGCACCCGCTTCTGCCGATGCCTCCTGTTTTTTCTGCGTACCGCTTTTCCCTTTTGTAACCGTATAAACGACACCTGCCAACAGCCCTGCGCAGATAACTGCAAGTATCACGATTACCAGATTTCTATTCTTCATTTGTCAGAACCGCCTCCACAAGAAGTCTATGGTTTGATTCTCCCGTCACACAGGTACTGAGCGACAGGATCCGGTCTTCTGTTCCTACGCTTTCGATATCACTGTAACGGCTTCTCAGGTCTCTGGAATCCTGAAGTGAATCCAGGAAAGCCTGTCTCTGGTCATCCATTACATAATTGAAAGAGTTGATCAGATGACGGTCATCATAAATAACTGCCGCAAAAATCCGGTAAGTCAGAACATGATCTGGTGTATAAATGATCACATTTGGATATTTTTCAATATATCCTTCTTCCAGATAACGATCCAGTGTATGAAACATGGTATCTACACCCTCACCCATCTGATGTCCGTAAATAACCGTATTGAAATCTGTAAAATTCTTACTGTTGCATGCCTGTGTAAAAATAGCACCATCCGCCGCTTCTACCCGTTCCCAGGTATGAGATAGATAATAATTATCATCCTCATTATTCTGGCAAACCGGATAATCAACGGTTGTTCCATCAATCTTAATCCATGCGTAAATGTCCGGATTTTTTTCCTGAAGAGCAGTAAAATCAACCGGTATCTCCGGCTTTGTCTGCTCTCCGTCATCACTATCTGTTTTTGACGGTTTCACATTTTCCGTTGCCAGCTTTTTTGCATCATCATACGACTGCTTCGTCTTTGCCGCCGTGGCGTAATACCAAATCAGATAACCTGCACAGCAGACTGCTATCACAAGCAACACCGCAACAATAATCTTTCTTGTCCTGTCTTTCAAATCGATTCCCTCTTTTCTGTCGGAATCGCTGCAAGCATATGAAGTCCAAGATATTTTTTAATATCTTCTTCTGTCTGAATTGTATCATTCATGAGATAACGAAGTACAATAACAGTAGCTGCCACAAACGCAAATGCAAGTCCACCCATTGCAGTATTCTTCTTAGTATTCGGTGAAGAAGGATATTTTGGCACAACAGCTTCTTCAACAACCTTCGGCTTGTCACTGGACATTACATATGCCACTCTCTCAGCTGTCACATCCGCAAGTTCATTTGCAATTTTCTTTGCTTCTTTAGCGTTTGCATCCAAAACAGTAAATCTCAAAATACGGGTATCTGTCTGATTATCTGTCTGAATCATACTTTTTAACTCTTCATATGTATAATCCAGATTTAATTTTTCAATTACTTCTTCGAGAACAGGACGGCTCGTTGCCAAAATCTCAAAGTCTGCTGTAAGCTGCGTACCCATCTGAATATCTGCAAGGGATGTCACACTTGTTGTTTTTGTTAAGATATAAATCATTGAGGAAGCGGAATATTTCGGTGTGATCAGCAGTTTCGTACCACCAAACGCAAGTGTCGCTCCTATGATAAAACACAAAACAATTATCCACAATTTATTCATCAGCAAATGAAAAATTTCTCCGAGATCAATCTCCATCTCATCATCTTTTTGCATTTCTAACTGTTTCAACTCACTCATAGTTTTTTTCCTCTTCTGTTCTTTAATTCCACAATTTTTCCGGATAAACGCCATCTTCTGTCATCTTCTTGAATCCGGCCTGTGCAAGTTCTGTATCTTCTTTATAAGTAATACCGATCCATTTATCGTGTGTTTCCAGAACCTTTACATCCACATTTCCTTCTTTTAAAAGATCTCCTACAATATTTGGAAGAAGATATTCTTTTTTCAAAGGATCTCCTGCTTCATCTTTTAAAAATTCTGCGAATCTCTCATCCAGAACCTGAATGAAATCCGGATAACCAGCCCACATATTCATGGATACATTAGAATCTGGTGTGATCCATTTCTGAACCGCTTCGCTGTCGCAGTGTACCCCGTCAGCCTGGATACTGATTCCAGTCGTCTCATGGATCTGTTCAAGCATTCCATTTTCATCTACCACACATACGCCGCGGGTAACTGTTCCATTTTCACTAACCGTATTCTTCAGAATAAAACCAGCCATTCCCATCTGCATCTTATCTGCTGTCTCTGCGTGCGCAATCAAGTAATCATGGAGAAGCTTAAACGCTTCCTTTCCATAATAGTCATCTGCATTGATGATCACAAACGGTTCTTTTACTACATCTTTACAGCACAGGACTGCCTGACCGGTTCCCCAAGGTTTGGTACGTCCCTCCGGAACTTCAAAACCAGCTGGAATATCTGCAAGATCCTGATATACATATTCCACCTCGATCTGATCTCCGATACGATTCCCGATTACAGAACGGAATTCTTCTTCAATATCTTTTCTGATAATAAATACAACCTTGTCAAAACCAGCTTCTTTTGCATCATAAATAGAGTAATCCATAATGATCTCCCCATTCGGAGACATCTTGGCGAGCTGCTTGATTCCTGTTCCAAATCTTGAACCGATTCCTGCTGCCATAATAATCAGAGTAGTCTTCATAATAAATTCTCCCTCACTAAAAAACTGTCAATCTACATTATATACACTGTTTTTCTCCGTCAAAACATTAACATTTTAAACACTTTATTCAAAAATCTTACATAAAAACAGCTATTCGTAATTATACTTCAATTTTTCCACAATGTCTACCACCTATTACGAAATTAAGGAACTCCTCCTCTTCCTATCCATAACATTTTGATATGAATATAATTCATTATTGCTATTTTACGTTATCTTTTACTCATGATATGATGAACTCAGTTAAAAAAATAACAAAAATGAACTAGAGAAAGAGAGAGGTACAAAAATGGAAGACAATAAATTATGTCTTGAAAAGCAGCCATTATCTGATGAACTGCTCAACAAAATGAATGCCTACTGGCGTGCTGCCAACTACCTGTCAGCCGGTCAGTTATACCTTCTTGATAATCCGCTTCTGAAAAAGCCATTGACCATGGATCAGATCAAGAAAAAAATCGTCGGACACTGGGGAACCGTACCTGGACAAAACTTCATCTATGTACACTGCAACCGTGTCATCAAACGTTATGATCTGGATATGATTCTTCTTTCCGGTCCAGGACATGGCGGAAACTTCCTGATCGCCAACACTTATCTGGAAGGTTCTTATAGTGAAGTTTATCCGAACATCAGCCAGAATGAGGAAGGCATGAAGAAAATGTTCAAGCAGTTCTCATTCCCATGCGGAGTTCCGAGTCACTGTGCTCCAGAAACACCAGGTTCTATCAATGAGGGTGGAGAACTTGGATATTCAATTGCTCACGGCTTTGGTGCTGTTCTGGACAACCCAGATCTTATCGCTACAGTTGTTGTCGGTGACGGTGAAGCTGAAACAGGGCCGCTTGCTACTTCATGGCAGTCCAACAAATTTCTGAACCCGATCACAGACGGTGCTGTTCTTCCAATCCTTCATCTGAACGGATACAAGATCAGTAACCCGACCATTTTCTCACGTATTTCTCATGAGGAAGTAGAAAACTTCTTCAAGGGCTGCGGATGGAAACCTTACTTCGTAGAAGGTGATGATCCGATGACTATGCACAGAAAAATGGCTGAGACTATGGATGCCTGCATCGAAGAAATCAAAGCAATTCAGAAAAATGCCCGTGAAAACAATGATCCTACCCGTCCGTTCTGGCCAATGATCGTTCTTCGTACTCCAAAGGGATGGACAGGACCAAAGGTTGTTGACGGACTCCAGATTGAAGGATCTTTCCGTGCACATCAGGTACCGCTTTCTATGGAATCACCAGAACATCTTGACCTTCTGAAAGAATGGTTGGAAAGCTACCATGCAGAAGAACTCTTCGATGAAAAAGGACGTCTGATTCCGGAACTTGCAGAACTTGCTCCAAAGGGAGATGCCCGTCTTGGTGCAAACCCGCATGCAAATGGCGGACTTCTTCTGAAAGACCTTCGTCTTCCAGATTTCCGCTCATACGGAATCGAAGTAGAACCTGGCAAGACAAAAGCACAGGATATGATCGAACTTGGCGGATACATCCGCGACATCTTCAAATTAAATGAAGACAGTAAGAACTTCCGTATCTTCGGACCAGATGAAAGTATGTCCAACCGTCTGTACAAAGTATTTGAAGAACAGAAACGTGACTGGCAGGCAGACTTGCTTGACACTGATGACTGCCTTGCAAGAGACGGACGTATCATGGACGGTATGTTAAGTGAACATATGTGTGAAGGATGGCTGGAAGGATATCTTCTGACAGGACGTCATGGATTCTTTGCAAGCTATGAAGCATTCATCCGTATCGTTGACTCTATGGCAGCACAGCATGCAAAATGGCTGAAGGTCTGCAACCAGCTTTCATGGAGACAGCCGATTGCTTCGCTGAACTTTATCCTGACATCTAATGTATGGCAACAGGATCATAACGGATTTACACATCAGGATCCAGGATTTCTGGATCACATTGCCAATAAAAAGGCAGACGTTGTCCGCATGTATTTACCACCGGATACAAACTGCTTACTCTCATGCTTCGACCACTGCATCAAGAGTAAGAACTATGTCAATGCAATCGTAGCGTCTAAACATCCAAGCTGCCAGTGGCTGACTATGGAACAGGCTGTAAAGCATTGTACACAGGGTATCGGTATCTGGGAATGGGCAAGTAATGACTGCGGTGAAGAACCAGATGTTGTTATGGCTTGCTGCGGTGACACTCCTACTCTTGAAGTTATGGCTGCTGTTACTATCCTTCGTGATGAAATGCCAGAGCTCAAGATCCGCGTTGTCAATGTAGTTGACCTGTTCAAACTGGAATCAGACCACAAACATCCACACGGATTAAGTGATGCAGAATACGATGCAATCTTCACAAAAGATAAACCGGTTATCTTTGCATTCCACGGATATCCGACACTGATTCATGAGCTGACATACGAACGTCACAACCACAACATTTCTGTTCATGGATATCAGGAAGAAGGTACGATCACTACTCCATTTGACATGCGTGTACAGAACCAGATTGACCGTTTCAACCTTGTAAAAGATGCAATCATGCATCTGCCACAGCTTGGCAATAAGGGATCATTCCTGATTCAGAAGATGAACGACAAACTGGTTGAGCACAAGCAGTACATCGCTGAATATGGACAGGATCTGGAAGAAATCAGAAACTGGGAATGGCATAAATAATATCAATCGTTTTCTAATCCAAAATTCTACTTTATAACTTTATACTTACAAATATAAAAATGCTCCGGAATTATGATCCACACATAAAAAATTCCGGGGCATTCTCCTTATATTTTTCTTTGCAGATACACATCCCGGCTACAAAGGATACCGATTTGCACAATCCACTTTGAAAATCTATTTCTTCTTTAGTTCTTCTGACTGCTCAGAAACTTCTGAAACTCCTTCGATGCAATACTCTGAGGATACTCAGTATCATAGATCAGAATAATATTTCTGGTCGGAAGCTTCTCTTCCACTTCGATTTCAAATACATTTTCTGCCTTCTTCTCTTCTTCGGCAAATTCTTCCGGGACAAATCCAATTCCAAGATTGTGACGGACTGCCGGCAAGATCAGGTCTGTCGTCGCAAGCTCCATATCCGGCAAAAACTGCAGACCATGATCTGCAAAATAATTATTCAGGAATTTTCTGGTCAGTGCCTCCGAAGTCAGGCTGATCCAGGGATAAGTCGAAAGCTCCTCCAATGAAATCTTTCTTCCTTTTAATTCTATGTAACGACTGCCGCCGATCAGCACCTCATGGTATTCCCGCAGTTTCTTCATCCTGAGCGGCTTATTTACCTGCAGATCCGTTGACACAAATGCAAGGTCTACCTTTCCTTCTTTTACCGCGTTGACCGAGTCCATGGTACTGTTATTTAAGATTTTGAAATGTACGTTCGGATAAATGCTGTTGAACTCTCCCATTGCCCGGAACAGGAAGCAGTGCAAGGCTGTCTCAGTCGCACTGATATAGATTGTCCCGTTCTCCAGACTGATCAGATTGCTCAGATCATTTTCCCCTTTAAAAAACTGGGCGCACCCTGCCGATACATAGCTGTAAAAGGTTCTTCCCTCCGGTGTCAGCTTCATGCCGGATTTGCTTCTGGTAAATAACCGGCATCCCAGTTCATTTTCCAGGTTGTGTATCGTTCTCGTCACCGCCGGCTGGCTCGTCTTCAGAACGCTGGATGCCTTTGTAAGGTTCTCATACTTCGCCACATAATAAAAAACTTTATAATATTCAAAATTAGAATTCATGTGTCTCTCCTTTGTTGTCTTATCCTGTCAGTTTTTCATCTGCCGTAAGTATAGCATGCTTTTTTAGTTCTTACAATTGGAATCATAGCTTACTGAACATTCGGTGCGGATCCGGTCAAGTCATCATCGATTTTTCTACCAGAGAAACCAGTCTGGAGGTACTCTCCCTCGCAGTGAAACACCAAAAAGCCCTGGTATGCGGCACAACCGGATTTTCACCAGAAGAAATGCAGCAATTCCAGAACGCTGCTACATTGATTCCAATGCTCTATGCAGCAAATACTTCCAAGCTGGTCAAATATAATGAACAAGCTTCTGGAACTGGTCACTTCCACACTAAAAAAGAACTGGCGACACTTTTTATCGTGCCGCCAGTTCCTTATATTGCCAGAACATGCTGTAGTCCGAACGGAATCGCCTTTTTTACCGGCACTCTTCCATTCAGACAGTAAATATTTTCCTCACTCACTGCTTTTGTATTTTTCTCTTTATCCATTTTCCTTTTCCCTCATTCTCTTTTTTTATTCTGTCCTAAGCGCTGTCACCGGATCGCTCTTTGCTGCTTTCCTTGACGGAATGATTCCACCGAGCAGGGTAAGCCCGATACTCAAAAGAATCAGCACAATTGCCGGAAGCACTGGTAAAAATGCATTGATTTTGTTATTATCTGCCACCGCATGGATGATCATATTTCCAGGGATCAGAAGCAGCAGTGACAGTCCGATTCCGATCAGTCCGGCACACAGACCAATGATAACGGTTTCTGCATTAAATACCTGCGATACATTTCTCTTAGATGCCCCGATCGCGCGCAGGATTCCAATCTCCTTCTTCCGTTCCAGTACACTGATGTAGGTGATAACCCCGATCATAATTGAAGATACTACAAGGGAAATCGCCACAAACGCAATCAGCACATAGCTGATGATATCCACGATATTTGTCACGGAAGACATCAGTGTTCCGACTATATCGGTATAAGTGATGATCTGTTCCTCTTTTCCTTCTTTTTCCATCCGGCTATTATAAGAATCCAGGATTTTCACCACTTTTTCCTTGCTCTCAAAATCCATCGGATATATGGAAATCTGACTCGGGTTCGCAAAATCCACGTATCCAAGCTTCTGCAGATTATTGTCATAGGAAGCAGTCGCGCTCATTGTCATGGATGTCATCAGCTCTTTCAGATCATCTTCTGTCATATTCATCTGAAATGCCTTTGCAAATGCATCGGTATCAATCTTCATCGAACTTCCAAGCATGTTCTGCAGCTGGGTTCCCACATTTCCCATGGCAGCCTGCATGGCGTTCCCGATTTTTTCTGTGATCTGAGTGACGATCTGATTCATTGCCGAAGCGATCTGTGTCTCAAGCACATCCGAAATTGCTCCGGTATAAGTTCCCATTGCCTTTGCCATGTAACTTCCCATTGTCGCACTTAACTGGCTCTCCAGCTGATCCATATCGATCACCTCGGAAAGCCCGTTCATCAGACGCTGTTTTCCATCTGCTGTAGCAAGGTAGTTCAGAAAATAATCTCCCATTTTGGTCGGATCTGCTTTTCCATTCGCCGCAGCATATGCCGGATAACTACTCGCCAGTTCTTTTGTCAGTTTTTTCAGCTGGTCAGAAGTAATATTTATCACCGTATCTCCAAAAATCTCCTGCTGCCAGGCATTCATAATCTCTTTTGCTTCCTCGGTCTGTAAATACTCCGCCAAGTATTCTCCAAATTTATCCGGATCTGTATATCCTTTTCCCGCAGCATACTTTTGATATCCTTCCATCACACGCTGTACAAGCTCCTGCATCTGATCAATTGTAATCTTAAACCCACCGGTGCTCTCAATGATCTCCTGCAGATTATCTTTCAGGATCTTCTGCGCTTCATCCGTCATCAGGTAATCCATAAAATCTCTCGCCAGATTTGAATAATCTGCTTCCGGATGGAATTTCACATACTCCTGATAACCTTCCATAACACTCTCAGACAACTTCTGCATTCCACCCGGTTTTACGGTAAGATCCAGGCTTCCGATCATATCGCCAAGATTCATCTGTGGCATACCGGACACGTCAAGACTGATCTGATCCAGATTTATCATCCCGGACAGATCCAGAGAATCCCCACCCATCCGGAATGCATTTTCCAGATTCAGGAAATCTGCTGACAACAGATCACCGGAAAATCCACCGGAAAGTACACTGTTATCAAAACCAAATGCTTTCTGAAGTGCATCCTCATCGACCGTAAACAGGCTGTCCGCATCCAGTCCATTCTTCTCTTCTGTCGTCCCGAACGGTTCTCCAGTAAATACATTCTTTGACGGATTTTTCAGCTGATCCTTTACAATCTCACTTTTTGCAGCCTCTTTTGCGACATGCTCAGTAAGTCTCTGCGGATAGCCAATCCCCGGTGTCAGAGCGGAAGCATTTGCATCTTCCGATGCCTGTACGATTCCGACGATTTTAAGTTCTTCGCCCTGATCCACGAGTTTCTTCATATATTCCTTATTATCGGATTTATCCTTCCAGATCTTGTACTGGCTGTCATATTCGTAGCAGTCAGACACATTGACCAGTTTAAAAGTTTTTCCAATAATATCCTCATAGGTATATGTTCCGATATTTGCCGGAGTGTTCACATCTTCTTCATTGATAAACTCCTGGATCATCTCATCCAGTTCCAACTGATCCCGCAGTCCCAAAGTATAAAGGAGAAAATCACTCATGCCTCCGTCCGAAGTCAGCACCAGTACACATTCATTATAATTCTGTGGCCAGCGTCCCGCCTTCACATCATACTGGTTCTCATAAAGCCCCTCCGTCTTAGGCATTTCATAAAAAACATTCGTACTCATCATCGATGACATCAGACTGTTGGTACTTGCGCCAGAGCTGATTCCAAGCGACTCAAAGGATTTGTCCGGATTCACCTGGCGAATGGAACCATCCTTGTTCTGCCGATAGATTCTTGGTGAAATATTATAAGAATATTCAACGGCACTGGTATAGTCCTCAATTCCACTTTTTCCTCTATCCAGATATTCTTTTAAGGATTTCAGATCGTTGGAATCCATCGTGGAAAACATATTGGTCATCATCTGCATAACCTTGACTTCCCCGTCTTTTTTTGTCTCCTTCTTATCTGAACTGCCCGAACCACTGTCCATATTGCCTACCATCATCGATGTCATATCAAATCCGGTACTCTGGATCTGAAGCGGATACTCGGAAAGAGTCTCTTCTTCAATTGACTTGATGTAGGCATTGACTCCGTTGGAAAGTGCCAGTATCAGTGCAATCCCGATAATTCCAATAGAACCGGCAAAAGATGTTAGAAGAGTCCTTGCTTTCTTCGTCTTTAAGTTATTAAAGCTCAGGGAAAGAGCCGTCAGAAATGACATGGAAGCTTTCCCCATATTCTTATGCTCCGGCTCCTTCATGACCGCTTCATTGACATAAAATTCGTCCGTATCCGAACGGATCTTTCCGTCCTTGAGCGTTACGATACGGGTCGCATATTCTTCAGCAAGCTCTGGGTTATGTGTAACCATTACAACAAGCCGGTCTTTTGCCACTTCTTTTAAAAGTTCCATAACCTGCACACTGGTCGCCGTATCCAGCGCTCCTGTCGGCTCATCAGCAAGCAGGATATCCGGATCATTGACCAGCGCACGGGCGATTGCCACCCTCTGCATCTGTCCGCCTGACATCTGGCTCGGTTTTTTATGCAACTGCTCCCCAAGACCAACTTTTTTCAGAGCCTCAATCGCTCTCTTTTTCCGTTCTTCCTTCCCGATCCCAGAAATAGTCAGTGCCAGCTCCACATTGGCAAGCACCGTCTGATGTGGAATCAGATTATAACTCTGAAATACAAAACCAATTGTATGATTCCGATAGGAATCCCAGTCTCTGTCTTTATATTTTTTCGTAGAAATCCCGTTGATGATCAGATCACCACTATCGTACCGATCCAGTCCACCGATGATGTTAAGAAACGTCGTCTTTCCCTATCCTGTCAAGTAATATCCAAAAAAAATTGTCGATTTTTGCAATTAAAGAAAACCATTCTTATCGCTTCTTCTGTACTGGAAAAGGATTTTTCCTCTCCAATTCCTGTCCTTGAATTTCCATCTTTTTTATAAAGATGTGTTGCTGACTGTCAGCTTCATATTGAATTGCTACACCAAGATCTTTCTTCATAAATGCGGCAACTCCCATATCCGCAAGAACCTCCTGCTCTTCTTTCTCCTGAAAGCTGATTTTAGGGAAAGCCCCGGATAATTTTTCTGTAATATACAGTTCCATTTTTTCCAAACTCTCAAATGGCATAGCCTGTACTCTTTGTAATATCTCCTGCAAATGTTCCTCTCTCATAATACATCTGCAATGATCTACACCAAATACCATAGCAAGGCTGTGTCCGCAATCCCAGGATACATGAATCTGTCCGGCATCATCTACAAACTTTACGGTTCCTAAATCACCGGGACTCAGTTTTACATACGGATCAGCCTCCATATCTTCCAATTCTACCCGACACCCTGGTGGATACATATTTCTCAACACAATTCTTTCCGCATTACTTATCACTGTTTTCTTCCTCTCTTCAATCTGGCTACCGTTCCAAAGATTTCTCTGGAACATTTCCCTCCAATAAATGCTCTCTTTCTTTATTCCATTCCAGCACCTTTTCCATAGCAGCTTCCAACTGATCTTCTACCGGTTCTCTTGTATAGGTTCTATATTCCTGAAAATATTCTTCCAAAGTGTTCTGCTGTATCTCCAGTTCCTCTTTATCATAACAATCCGGCTCTTCCAGCTCCTTCAACTCCTGCAAGATTTCCCAGCATTCCAAAACACTGTCTATCTCCCGCATTTCAAGCAGATAAGATAAAAATGTTTCCTCTGGCATAATATTGAAATAGCACCGGTCAAACCATTGCTCAATATACATGCGTTCATCAGAACCATTGGTATGTGTACCACAAATCAAATCTGCAACAAAGTTTTCAAACAGTTCACCGATTGATAGCCCAACTTTTCCAGACTTCCTACAGAGCTCTTCTACCTCATCTTGATACAACCTGATAGAAATAGTCCGCTTCAGGCTTTTTTCATAGGGTTCTATATCTTCCCCTGTCTCGCAGAAATGCAGACATGTATTCGTATAAATGTTTTCCATATCGCAAAATCTCCGGCTCATTGCCACATAATCTTTACTTTCCCGGTCCCATTCCAGCCGGTAATGATGTTCCCTTGCATGTTCCTCTAAATCTTTCCGTATGATATTTCTGGTTGCTTCCGGCAACTCCGCAATAAAAATGCTTGTATCTGGAACTGCTAATACTCTTTCTTTTACCACATTTGTCCTCCTTACTTGTAACTATTTCTTGCACGCGGCAAATTCCCCAGTACATCCATATAGAGGATAATTCCCTGCGAGTCCAGATGTACGGTAATAAATTTCTGTATTTCCTGTAACAGATCATAATCAGAAAACCCAGCCTGGTAGCCAATAAAATTCCTGATTTTTTCTACAATATCCCGTTTACGGAACTCTTGTAACACCAGAATCGGAATCGTGTGCTGACCTCCCATAGCATTATATGGTAGCTTTTTTCACAGTCTTTCCATAAAATATGTTTCAAGATACATGGCTCTTCTCCCCTTCTTTCTTTTCTAAATTTTCTTCTAAATAAAAGAAGAGGAAGGCACCGCAGCGTTTTCCTCTTCTTTTATTAGTCTTTTCTGACTGTATAATCGTATTATAAATTACTTAGCATTACCGGCTGAAAATTTTTAATATCTAACCTTTTTGCAAAATATTCCATATTATCTAAATCACTTTCTGAGAAATATGAAATATACCATTTACACGAATGTAATACTCTCTTTCTAATCTCAACAAAATAATCCATATCTACAGAAGATAACGAATGACCTAATATAAATATTTCATTTATATTTATAAGAGAGTCAAAAAAATTTTGATTCATTTGTATAATACCAAACGTATCTTTATATGTCTTTTGAAAATAGGCTTTAATGATTTCTTTTGTTTCAGTTATTCTAAAATCTTCATCATCATCTTGTATATATATTCCATGTTCTTCCGCTGCATTAAATGGAGAAACAGCTCCGTACTGAAAAGTAGAAATATCATGATGTCCCACTACAAGTTTCTTACTGCTTAGGGCTTTTCCATGAATGTATAAAATATTCTCAGCAGGTACTTTATATGCTCTTTCTAATGTATCCGTATAATTAAAATTTAGAATCTTACACGTATTATTTATTATACGCTTTGATACCAAAGGTAAAACGTTTGTATCTATTTGCTCAATCCATTTCTTAAAATAATATGGAATATAAGATGCAAATGCCAAATCCTGCTCAATCATAAATTGAAAGTCATGATTAGCACTGTCTTTCCAATTTTCGTCACCATAATCAAGATAATATGAAGCATTTTCTTCTTGCACTTGATATTTATCTAATTCGCCTAAAGCCATTTCAAATTGAAACCACAATTCTTCTTCTGGTATATATTTACATATAGCTTCATAAAATTCACGAGCATATATTCTCAAATACTCCTTAAAATCATAATACGAAGTGGGCAAATTGTGTGCCCGATCAAAACCATTTCCTATAATAACCAATCTGTCCAATTTCTTTTCTCTCCTAGTAAATATGTTCCAAAAATGTTTGCACTGCTACACAAGCAGCTGTTAGACTTCCGATAAAAGCTGTTAAAGATACTATTAACGAAGAAGCCATTTCTAGCAGATGTACAATTCTGGAAACATTTTGATTTGTACTATTAGGAAACAGTAATCTCCTTACCTTCTGTATTAAAAAATAAAATGTTTTAATGAACGAGATAAGTATATAACACAAATAGGAACACACGATTATGCCCCCTATGCAAAATCCTATATCTCCCAAGTGAGATCCTTTTTTCCAATTAACAAGAATATAATGTATCTCCCAAGAAAATATAATTAAAACAGAAAATGCAGTAATGGCATGGATGCTTACTGTAACTATCTTTTTCTCTTTAGTTTCTCTTGATAAAGCAGGAAAACTAATAAACCAAAATGCAATACATGTGGCTCCTATTGATAAACGTGTTTCATTTGCTCCACCACTATATAAGGCTGGATATGCACCAATCGTTAACATTAAACATCCCATTAACAACAAACCCATATTAAGACTAAGTGCTATTTTCCTTTTATTTTCACGTATCAATGTACCCATTTTAAACATCTCCATTCGTATTCTATTTCTAAGTTAAATTATTAACCTATCATATTTTCTTTGGTTTTTATATTACTTTTAATGCTTATTTTTCTTTATATTTTATTGTACCACTTTTTCAATAATCTTCCTATATCTTATTTTCATAATGATGTCGAGAACCGCCAATACTCTTTCTTTTACCACATTTGTCCTCCCTGTTTGTAAGCATTCCTTGCCACTGGCTGATTCCCCAGTACATCCATATAGAGGATAATTCCCTGCGGGTCCAGATGTACGGTAATAAATTTCTGTATTTCCTGTAACAGATCATGATCAGAAAACCCAGCCTGACAGCCTATAAAATTCCTGATTTTTTCTACAATATCCTGTTTCCGGAACTCTTGCAATACCAGAATCGGAATCGTGTGCTGACCTCCCATAGCATCATAGGGCAACGCTTTCCGCAATTCTTCCAAGAGATACCTGTAATAATCAACTACCACCTGGTCTGTTTTCCACGCTTTTTCCTTACAATCCCGGAGTAAAAAATCATACTCTTTTTTTGCCTGTTCCATTTCTTTCAGAATTTCTACTGCTTCCACAGAACAATATCCTTTCTCTTCTATCAGTTCCATCAATTCTTCCATAGAATATGTTTCAAGATACATGGCTCTTCCCCCATCTTCTTTGCCAAATTTTCTCCTAATACAAAGAAGAGGAAGACACCGTAGCGTTTTCCTCCTCTTTTATGAAATCTTCTTCTCTACTGGAATCCAAGACAATAAGCTCTCCCGGTTCTTTCTTATCCTATTGCTTCCAGAAATTCGTCCCTGTATTTCCATACAATTTCAATATGTTCCGGATCATAAAAATTTATGACTTCAATCAGCTCATGCAGAACTTCATAAGACAGCTCTTCCAATCCCTTATATTTTACAAAAAGTTGCAGTCCCTCTGATTTCTCCTTTTGTTTTTTCTCCTCCCCTTTTAAAATTCTTGCTTCTATCTCCTGTATCTTTTGCTGATAAACTGCTGTCTTCTCCATACAGGTTTGTTTTCGTGCCAGGTAATCTTTCAAAGAAATCTGTTCTTCTGCATATTGTTCATACAGTTCCATTTTCTCCTGTTTACGAAGCGCCAGCTTCTTTTCATATTGCTTTTTCCGATATCGGAGTTTCGGAATATTCAAAGTCTGATTGGCTTTCTTTAACTGCTTTATGGTATCCTCTGCAAGGGCTACCTGCTGTCTTATCATAATTAGCACCAGTTCTTCCAACTCTTTCTGCTTATATTTCTTTGGATAACAGGAAGCATTGGGGGCTGTCGTAACACTTTTACAATAAATCGGCTTTTCTTTGTATTCTGTCCGTATCCGCATTTTCCGACCACAATGTCCGCAACGGATCAAACCTGAAAAAATATTCTCAGAAGACGGTGTCCGCCCATAATATTTTCTGTCCTTCTGTACCATGTCCTGGATCTTCTGAAGCTCCTGCTCCGTTACAATCGCTTCGTGTCCTCCTTTTACGCAAATCCAATCCTCTCTTGAAATATATCGGTACTCTCTTTTTGACGGAACCCTGGTTTCTGTTTTCCCTCTTACCGTCAGTCCTGCATAAACCGGATTAAACAAAATCAGCTTTACTAAATTTCCGTCCCAGAATTTCACAGATTTCTTTGCTTCCGGCGCCCAGCCTTTCCTTTGAAGGTATACGGTAGGTGTTTCAACTTCTTTTTTATTCAGGTCCCTGGCAATGTCTGCATAGGTCTTTCCTTCCAACCTTTGGTCGAAAATCCCCCTTACAACGGAAGCTGCCTCCATATCCAGATGAAGTTTTGTATGAACACCGTCATGGAAGCAATATCCGTATGTTGGGATTGAACCATGATATTGTCCCATTTCAGCCTGTTTCCTCATAACTTTTTTGATATTGTTGGAACAAATCTGGGGATAAATCCCATTGATCAGGTTCTTAAATTTAATCTCCGTATCCTTTCTTTCGGAAGGTTTCTGGCTGCTGTCATAAAAATCATTGATTGAAATGAAACGCACCCCAAGGAACGGAAATATTTTTTCGATATAGTTTTGTGTTTCTATGGTATCCCTTCCCAGGCGGCTCAAATCTTTGACAATGATACAGATCCGTTTTCTCCTGGTAATCAGCCCCATCATGCGCTTAAATTCCGGGCGGTCAAACGTTGTACCGCTGTAACCGTCATCTACAAAGAAGAAAAACTTTGCCCCTGCAAACTCCGGCTGGTTTTCTACAAAGTGCTGAATTAAAAGCCTTTGATTTTTAATGCTGTTGCTTTCCTCCATTTTTTCTTTATCATCTCTGGAAAGACGCAGATAAGCAAAAACAAAATCACACTGCATACGGAAGACCTCCTTCCATATTGTCTAGTTCTTTTTCCAGCTCCTTTTCAAATAAATCCCCAAACCAGAACACGATTTCCACATAGTCTTTGGAATATACCGTAATCTTTTCAATAAAGCGGTCCGCAATTCCTTTCTCTATCTTCTGAAATCTTTGGTACTTTAGAAGTTCCTCTGTCCAATCCATTCTTGCCTTCACCTGATCTAACAGGTGCTGTCCACGAAGCTGTATCTGCTTCATATTCTGCCTGGCTGCTTGCTGTTCTTCCTGATAGATTGATTTAATCTCCTGATATTCCTTGCAGTCCAACAGCCCGGTAGCATAATGCTCAAACAAGGTTTCCAGTTTTCTTCCATATTTCTCATACTTCTGTCTGGCATTTTTTATTTTTTCTGCTACCTCCTGCTCCAGCTTTTGATAAAACTCTGCACCATAGGTTTTCTTACTTTCTACAGCAAGCTGGATCTGGTAGCGGAGTGCTGCCTTGACTGCCTGATTGATGTAGATTTCATTCACCGTCCGGAAACATTCCGTATGATCTGTAAGGGAAAAGGAAGGGCATTTATAAACCATATATTTGTGTTTCTCATTACCTCCGCTCCTGCTTCTTCCAAGACGTCTTCCGCAATGCCCGCAGAAAATCCTTCCCTTAAAAGGGCCATCTGCCCCCTGTTTTTCTTTTGGGTTTGCAGCCCAGTTATCCAACGTATCTTTCCAGCGTTCCTTTGCAATTTCCTGTGCTTTCTCATAAATCGCCCGTTCCACAACTGCTTCCCAGGCATTTTCACACACTTCCCACTGCTCTTTTGGTATCATCTGAAGGGGAATATTCTGCGCAAGCATCTGTTTTGTTTTCCCATAAACAGCAGCACCTATATAAACGGGGTTCTGTAAAATCTTCCTGATACCGTCTGATCTCCATAACCGCCTTTTTTCCGGCTCCTTTCCCTGTTTCCTTTTCTGGTAGCTGTCCTCCGGTCCTAATACCTTTTTACCATTCAGTTCCCTTGCTATATCATAGCTTGACATTTCTTCAAACACATACCAGTAAAAAATCTGCCGGATTATTTCTGCTTCCTCTGGTTCTGGCACCAGCTTCTTACTGTTTTCCTCTGCTCTTTGGTATCCATAAGGAGGTCTGGAACCCCAAAACTCTCCCCGTTCCCTGGACAGCCGGTGCGCCTGTACCAGTTTCTCTGAAACTTCCCTGGCATAATAATCATTCATAAAGTGTTTCAAAATATTGGTGGTCCTGTTTTCTACACAAGCTGGGTTTGCGCTGTCATATTCGTCCATAACGGAAACAAACCGGATATTTAAGGTTGGGAAAATCACATCAATCAAATCTACAGCATCTAAGGCGTCCCTTCCAAAACGGGCAAAATCCTTTACAATGATGCAGTCAACCTTTTTATTTGCCACATCTTCCATCAACTCTTCAAATGCGTCCCTTTGGAACGTTGTACCTGTCACACCATTATCCGCATAGACTTTTACCACCAGCATTTCCGGGTGTTTCTTTGCGTAGTCTTCACAGATCTGTTTTTGGATATAAATGGAATCCCTTCTGCCATGCCCTCCGTCCTTTTCGGAAAGCCTTACATAAATATAGGTTCTCAGATACTTAACTTCTGGCTTGCTGCTTTGTCTTCTCTGTCCTCTTTTGCTTACCTTAGGCACTTGCTTCCGCCCCCTTTCCTTTCAGGAAGGCTTCCACACGCCGGGCCGGCTTTGCCCTGTTTACTGTTTCCAGCAGTCCCAATACCTTTTCAAATTCATCTTCAAACCAAAAATGAATGATAATGCGCTTCTGCTCATATACCTCAATCCGTTTGACCAGATTTACCAGCATTAAGCGGTCCACTTCCGTCCGGTCCCGGTATTCCAGAAAATATTCCAACCACTCCTGCTGTTTTTCAAGGGTTTCCTGCAAGTTTCGGATTTCCCTTTGCTGGCACTCCATTGCCTGCCGGATTTCCTCTAAAGACTGGTCATACTTTGCTTTGAAGGTTTCAAATTCTGTCCTGTCCAGGATTTCTTCTGCAAAACTGTCATACAGTTTTACTTTAATGTTTAAGATCCTCTGGCTCTCTTTTTCCAGCATCTCCAGTTTTTTGTCTTCTTCCAAAAGCCGCTGTCTTGGGATTGAGGCAGTTTTTACATACGCCAATATCTCCTTCAGTTCCACCAGAACAGAAATATAATGCAGGATTGCTTCTGTCACAGCCCCTACCAGTTTTTTCTCACTGATACTATGGGAACTGCACTGCTTTTCATAAAGGGAAGTCGAACATACATAATAGTGGTGGACTTTATCCGGGCTTTTCAGCACCATGCTTTCTTTACAGTCCCCGCATTTTACCAGGCCGGAAAGAAGCGCCAGCCCCTTTGCCCCTCTCATGGTATCCATTTTCATCAGGTTGCCCACCACTTCATATTGGTGTCTGTTGATAACCGGCTCAAAGGCATTTTCATACCGTATCCACTCAGCTTCCTCTTTGTGGATCACAACCTTTACTTTATGGTTTGGCGTTGTGGTTTTTCCCTGTATCAGCACTCCGGTGTAGCGTTCATCAAGAAGGATACGACGCACCATAGTTGGCATCCAGACCGGTTTTTCCGTCAGACGGAACCCTGTCTTTAATTTCTGTTTTAAATATACCTGCTTATACCGAAGAGGCGTCAAGATCCCACGCCGGTTTAATTCTTCGGATATATCCGTTAGGCTGCAGCCCTGCATTTTCATGTGGTAAATATCCCGTACAACAGAAGCTGCCACTTCGTCCATAACTAGCTTATGTTTATCCTCTTCGGATTTCAGATAACCATAAAAAGCAAAAGGCGCTACACACTGCCCGGCCGTCATTTTGACATACAAATGAGAACGCACACTTTTGGAGGTATCCGCAGGATAAAGGTCATTGATTAAACTTTTAAATCTCAGGGTAAGGAAATCACGATTTGGCGTGAGGCTGTCATAATTGTCATTGACAAGGATCAGGCGCACACCCATTTTCGGCAGGATACGTTCCACATACTGTAAAACACCGGAAAAATCCCTTCCATAACGGGAAAGATCTTTGACAATGATACAGTCTGCTTCCCCCTCTTCCAGCATACGCAGCATTTCCTGAAAACCAGGGCGGTTAAAGTTTGTGCCGGTATATCCATCATCTACACATTCTTTTACCACCTGAATTTCAGGGTGGCTCTTTAAGAAGCTATGGATTAGTATCCTCTGGTTTGATATGCTGTCGCTTTCCCTGTTATCACCATCTTCATCAGAAAGGCGCAGGTAAACAACCGCACGATAGATTTTTTTAAGTATTTGATTTTTCATTGTATTCGCTCCTATCATTTAGATTCGTCAGCCGATTCCCTAAATGATAGAGGCTACTGGGTCCTTGCCATCATCCTACCATAGTCCAGAAGGTTTGTCCACCCTGTAATCTGCCAACAATCCGCTTTGTTCCCTATCCCTGTCGTGGCTTTACCATTTCATCTGCACAAGGCTTTGCATGGCTTCCTCTATGGTACGGTTGGTAGAAGCAAACCCAATCTTTATGGTGATCCCCTTATATTTCAGAAAATAAGGGTTCTTTCCGGACTCCAGGATTTCCCGGATCTTCTCCGATTTGCTCTTTTTTACATCAATATTCAGTTTCTCTACATCTTGTATCTCTTTCGGGTCAATGTCCTCAAATGTCATTTCCCTCATCTTCAGCAGTTCTGCCCGCGAGAGCATTATATCCTTTCCCTAGTACAGCAGCTGCACAGATACGCATCTAACTCCTGCTCAAACTGTTCCTGTTTCTCCCAGGTGTGCATTAAATACTGTTTCAGTCTGGCATAATCTAAAATCCCATAACCGATACAGTCTATCTGTACCTGGAAAGACTGGAGCATTTCCATTGTCTGTAAAATTTCTTCCGGACAATAGGATAACCTGCTGAGTCCGGATACCACAATCACATCAATCATGCCTTTTCGTGCAAGCACTGCCAGCCTCTGCCAGTTTTCTTTTTCTATGGAATAATCACACCCTACACCTTCCAACAAAGTAACCACCTGGTATGTCTGCTGTTCACAGTAATGCAGGCTTTTTTCTTTTTCATAATACAAAAGCCCGGCACAGGGAATGGGAATATCCAGATACACTGCCGCACGCTGGGGAATATTCCTATTTTCTATCTCTTCTTTTCCTTTGCAGATCCATGTAGGAAACAGCATTCCTCCCTGAAAGATCTCTTTATCTTCTGAAAACAGTTTCTGTAACCTCTCTCTCTTCATTGCTCTGCCTCCTCTTTCTTTTGCTCCTGTTTTCATTCCAGGGCTATAAGGAAACCTGTTGTTTCCCCATAGCCCTAAAATGAACCTGTTTCACACACCATACCGGCAGGGCTTTCCCTGCCAGCATGATTTTTTCATTTTCTCGCCCCGGTGTGAACGGGAGCATGTAGGACCGGCCCGGCTGGCCGCCTGACACCCTGCAGCCCCCTTTCTCGCTACAGCATGTCCCAGACGCTACCCTGGTTGCAGTGTTTTTATGCAAAGGTATCATTATCATTCGGCTTTCAGGCTGCCTGCCACCAACAGCCTATGTCTGGGCGCTGCTCACACTTTTCCTTCATCTTCTACGATTCCTTGTTTGATCCGCTTCTTTTCTGCCTTACCTGCTGCCACTGCGGACAAATGTATCTTCGCACAGCTCATGACCCTGCATCACACAAAATAGAATGTGCCGAAATGTTTTGTGTCCTTTAAGATATTTCTATAGATTAGCGTCAGAAATGACACGTTTGTTTTAAAAAAATATCACCATACTGATATTCAGTTTTCAAGGTTCTTCCCGGCTGAAAACATCAGCCTGCCAAAAGACACCATAACCCTGATGTGTTTTGGCAGACTGTTTTCGGTCTGCATTTCTCTTTATTTTTTTAACCGGATAATCATATCTGCCCAAAATTCTGTGTATGCCTGCCGCATCAACTCCAAAAGCCGGTCTTCGGTAATTCCCGTAATCACGTTCTCTTCTTTCTTTTCCGGTTTTGGTTCCGGTACTTCCAGTGCTTCCTCCCGTATCTTCATTGTGAGCATGGATAAGGAAGGGGAATTGGCACAGTTGATAAAACCGATATAATGGTTCACCACATCATAATCACCTCTGCAGCTTCGGACAATATCAAACGCATGGCGGATTGCCCGTTCTACCCGCTGCCCTGTCGTGCCATGTTGCTGGGCCACCTTAAAATACAGATATGTCGTTTTAATCTTGCTGTCTTCTTCCAGAAGCAAAACACTGTCTACAATATAGCCAAATCCTTTTACATTGGCAGGCATTCCCATTTTAAATAATACTGCTTCCACCTTTTCTCTTGATAACATTTCCCTTTTCCTCCCTATCTGTATTCTCACTTCCTGCTGTCTTGCTGATATTTCTTTAGCCCTTTCTTAATTCCCTCTATGGAATAGATCAAAAGGCTAGTTTCTCTTTCATCACAATCCTGTACCAGATACCAGATTTTTTCCTTCAACATCATATCTTTTTTCGCTGTACCCATGTGTATAAAGTGTTCTTTTATGGGAATATCCATAGCTTCCAACAGCCGGATATAAGTTTTCATTCCCATAAGTCTGGCATGTGTTTCAATCTTCGCCAGATGTGATACGGAAATATCTGCTTTCTCTGCAAGCTGCTCCTGAGTCAGTCCCCTGGATTCCCGCAAGGCTTTTATGGCATCTGCTACAATATAAAGTTCATTCTGCATTCTTTTATCTCCTCGTTGATTACAGGCTCTATTATAATTACAAATCCTTTCCCTGGTAATGGACTATGGAGGCAAGATTTCCCCGTTTCATTACCATTTCTTTCCTTTTTTTGTTTTAGAGATTTATTATATCTGAATGCCTTGAAAATGATTTTTGCACTATTTACGAAAAAGCACTGCATTATCTCTTCATTTAGGCATAAAAAATACAGGTGACTCCTCTATCTCAGAATCACCTGCACCTTATGTATCCTTATTCTTTTTTATAAAATTCGTAGCATCTGAATATAATTCACATTTTCTTTTTCTGATAAACGTTCTCCGAATTTCCGGAATCTGTTTTTCTCATTCTGATAGAAATTCAACAGCTCCGGCTTTTCCTCACACTCTAAGTATACAACGCCACCACCAATTTCACGCTGTACATGTTTAAGAATGGTCAATACCGCTTCCATCATCCTCCCGCCATCTGGAACGGGTGCGTCTTTATGCTGATAATTTTTTCCAAACTGACCGATCAGAAAAGCAGAAAGAGCATATTCATCTGTTTTTTCATTTTTTTGTGCATACCGCTGTATCTTTTTTTGCAACGTAGAAGAAAGATTTTTTCCCCAGATTTGCACTGCTTTATGTGTGATTGCAAAAATTGCCAAAACCCTACTATACTCATCTAACAAAAGATAAGTAATGGACATCTTCCGTTTTGCGAACTCTACCGCATTATTACGGACAAAATTTTCTATTTCTTTATTCTTCGGACACGAAAAACCGGAGAGGACATCAACTACTGACTCCTCTCCTATAAGTTCCATATAATCTAAAATATTTACAACTGCATAATCCATCTCTCTTAGTTCCTTTTCCTACCCAGGAATCTGCGTAATTCTTCTACACTATCTAATATTGGAATAGACGGTGCAGAAGGTTTCCATACCGGATCTTGACTGGACTTTTCAAGTGCATCTACAAATGCTTCTGCTTTTTTCGGATCTTCAATTACAACATTGGTAAGAATACTTGATGTAGCCATATAAAAGCACCTCCTCTTCTCTTATCATTCTCTTTGTTCTAAAAAGCGGTTTTATGCTGGCTGTCAGCCGCGACACCCTTCCGAATGTCTGAAATGTCGCCGGTATCATTCAGTCCCCGGTGCGGACTCACCGTATCTCCCTGGTGTGGGCGTAATACTCTTCCAAGTATAAAATAGTCCCAATATTTACCCTGCCTGGGCACAGTACAGCTTTTACGTGCCGCTACACGAAACCTTTTGGCTTAACTATATTATATGTGATACCCTAAGAAATATCAATGGTTTCCCCAAAATTTGTATCCTGTTATAGAAGGTTCATGATCGTTTCAATAAACTTTTTCTATAATCTGTATCCAATACTATTTTATGAAAACCCAACATTGCGTGCTCTTGCATCAGTTTCTCACCCAGTTTCACAAGAGGATTGGTTTCCCATTCCGGATCTATTCCTGTTTGATGAAAGTATCTTGCATAAGCAAATCCCTCAGCTACCGCATCTGAATTTTCAAATACTCCCACTATTGCATCTATAAACTGCACAATGATTGAGTTTCCAAAAATACCCTGCAATTCTTCTGCATTCGCATCATCATATTTCTCTACATCAAAAGATAAAGAGAAATCATACGTATTCTCTTCTCCGTCTTTTGTTTCATAAGAAATGGTTCCAAAAATATCTCCCTTGCCAGACGGAAGTTCGATTGACTCTGAAAGCTCTAATTCATATTCAATACCATTGAATACTGTCGTTGCTTCAAACATTTGTGATATACAGGTACCTTCTTTTTCATAAATATCTTTCTGTAAAAAGGAAATAGGATTATACTCCATATTTTCCCATATCTGTTTTCCTTCCACTGTCCGTTTACACAAGGAATCTAAAAGCAACATCATTGTTTCCTGATCTATTTCTTCATATACGTTCATAGTCAGCCTCCTTTTTCTTTGGATGATCCACAAAAGCTCTGTAAGGGTTTATCTTAATTTCTGGTTACAACATGATATTTAGTCAAATAACGTATGTACGCACCTTCTTATAGTTGTCAATATTATATGGCGTATCTTCCAAAAATTCAATCAGAATATAAAAACTTTTACTCACTCTATCCTGCCTTTACATCTTTTTTAGTCTATACCCTACATTGATCAATGTTTCTATAATATCATGCCCCATCTTTTTTCGTATCTTCCATACTACGTGTTCCACTGTTTTGTACGGAATCTGATCATCATAATAATTACTCCCCCAGACCGAACAATAGATATTCTTCTTTGGGATAACCCAATTTGGTCTTTGGGCTAAAAGATACAGGACTTCAAATTCTCTAGGAGCTAAATCAATTTTTCTCCCTTCATAAAAAACAGTATATGACATCGGATCTATCCTAAATAGCCCATTTCCTAATTCTATAGCCATTTTGTATTCCGGAAAAATGTTCCGCATTCATACATCTCTCCTCATATATTTGTTACTAAGTATAAGTATTGAAAAAATACATTTATATTCTTCTAATTCTTTCTACAATAAGTGATATCATATTTAATCCTAAAGTTGTAGAAATAACTGTTATATAATCCCATTTTTTTAATAATGCTAAAATCAACATAATAAATCCAATTGCTCTTATTGTTCTTCTATATTTTTTAATCAAAAAATCTTTTTTGTTCAAAATCGAATTCAAATTCTGATTAACCAATGGTTGTACGCACCATAATAGTAACAGTAATGTATATCCTATTAAACAATTAATATAATTGCTTTTCAAAACCATTGCTGTAAAAATAACATATATATATACCAATACGGACAATACAAAGCAACTACCAAATTTACATAAATGCACACCACCTCCATATCTTCTCAGTGGTATAAATACCCCCCAAAAAAATATTCCATATAAAAATGTTTTACTTCCACCTAAACATGTTATAGAAAAACAGGTGAATAATACTATTAATAGCTCAATAAATACTCTAAAACCATATTCATATATTGGAATTTCACATGCGGATATTTCTCCTTTTTGCGCAATATATTTTGCTAAATAATTTGACAATTTACTGATCACGTTTTTTTCTCCACTCAACTAACTCATCAGGTTCTATCAATTTGTGAAAAATAAATACACAAAAAGGATCATTCATTACTGTAAGACATAAGGTACATAATATTGTTAAAAATTTGGCTCCACAAAATGTCTTTTTTCTTTTTTTACACATAAATTTATCTCCTCATCATTTTATTATGCATTATATCATAGCATCTAATTTATCCTTCGTTCATGTTATTTTTACCAATAAATATGCAATATTTACCACTTAAAAGGTTGCTATGAATATATTAATTCTATAGCAACCTTTCTTTATATTCCATATAAAAGAATAGTTAATTGAAATTCATTTTGTAATATTTGAGGGTCTACTAGTCCTTGATATTTAGATGCCGCTCTTTCTATAGATTTCAATCCAATTCCATGATTTTTAAAGTCTGTTTTGATTGTTAAATATCTTCCGTCTAAACTTTTCTTAATATTCCCATCAAAACTATTTTTTATTTCTATTAATAGATTATAATGGTGAAATGAAATATTTACTTTAATGTATCTCTGCTTATTCGGTAATTTTAATGTAGCATCTACTGCATTTTCCAATGCATTTTCTAAAATCACACTTAAATCAGCATTATTAAAACTATTATTACAAGGAATCTTTATTTCTATTTCAAAATTAATATTTCTTTTCAAACATTCTCTATATTTAGTATTAATTATAGCGTCTATCACAACATTCCCAGTGTCACATATTTTTCTGGCATCCTTAAAATTTATATTTATTCCTGACAAATATGTAGATAAAGCCACTTCATCTTTCTTATCCAAATATTCTTTTATGCATATTAAATATCCTTTCATATTATGTTGAATTTCTCGCAATTCTACATCCATTTGTGCTCTTTCTTGAATATGCATTTTACATAATTCAATTTGTTTTTCATATATACAATTTTGTTTTTGCAATTCTGCAGTCTTTGATAAACTTCCATATATATTATAAAACATTACATTAAGAAACAAAATCAAAAATATTGAAATTGTACTAGATAAGTGCACATATTC
>NZ_JAQFCE010000015.1:633-84422 GCF_027690675.1 Bariatricus sp. TF06-38A | reverse complement strand
ACACGACCAAAATCCTATATTCATAATACATACCTCCGCTTCAAACTCCGATTTGATTTTTTTATATTATATCAACCCCATTTGAACAATACAATGAAAATCCATTAGTTACAAACTTATTTCTTCGGCGGTTGCTGTGAAACATTGTTCTGTGGATTTCCGGCATGAGTGCCTTTGTTCTTCGGAACAATGTCATCTGCCTTTACATACCAGTCCACATCTGCACCACGGTAATTTGCATTGGCTACCGTATCTGCAACAGGATTGATAAGTTCCACTTCGGCGTTGTAGTCATAGTCTTTTAACGGCACAGTCGCCGGAACGGATACCTGTATCATGCGTCCCTGTGTGTTGCATTTCAAATCGTAAGTACGTTCCTTGATTTCCTCACTGACCGTTCCATCTTCATTCTGTACATGAACCTCACGGCGTAATGCGGAGAACTTCAACACTCCGAAAGTCTTTTCTTTATCAATGACGATTCCATTTGCTAATCTCATAATCTGAATACCCCCTTATTTACTTTCTGCTGGTAACATATCGTCTGCAAGTAAGATGTAATTGACAAATCCACGTTCCCCGATTTTATAACCATCGGTAGTAATACGTGGATTGATAAGTTTTACTTTCTGCTCCGGCAAGAAATGTTTTTCGCCAGCTTTGGCAGGAAGTGTCACAACTACATCATCTGCTCTCTGTACATCGGAATACAGGTTGTAGCTCCTGTTAATGACAGCCATACGCCCATTGATTCTCTGCTGTTCCGTAGTGTTTTCTCCGGCAAACTCCAAGTTTCCGAATGTCTTTTCCATGTTTGGTACGACAAATCTTAATTCCATAAATAATTGACCTCTTTTCTTTCTGTTTTAGTTTCTTTCCTGCTGTACGTTGTGGGGAGCTACACTCCCCACGCCCCTAGTGGACTTCACGCTCCCGTAAACCAAGTGCTTCACGGGAGCATGAAGTTGCAAAAAGGGTGGCGACCTTGAACGTTCCACCAACCGCTACGTTACTGCCTTACGATTTTTTTCTACGGCGTTTGAAGTAAAGCATACCGCCAAGCCCTACGCAGGAAAGACCGAGCATGGCAAGATAAGCATAGATATTGGTATTGTCGCCTGTTTTTGGACTGTCACTTGTCTTAGTAACCGTAGATGGTGTATCCGGCGTGTCGGTATCCTTTGGTGTGTCTGGGACTTCCGGCACTTCCTTGATTGTCACGGTCTGTCCATCGTCTGTGATGTCCTTATGTTCCGTCACTTTCTTTGGTTCGTCTGGATTGGTCATATCGTATAATTCCTCAAATGTAACAAGGTTTTTACCACCAAGTGAAGAACCATCAAAGGTAAACGCAATCTCAACCGTCATTTTTTCACTGTCGGCTGTGAACTCATAATCATTGGATACTTTCTTTCCATCAATCAGAAGTTCTGCATTTTCCTCTTTTAACATCTGCCAGCCGGAAAGTTTGTATTTTGTTCCAACTTCCAGACCATCTAATGTGACTTTATCCACAATCGTTACATCTTTTCCAGCTTCGATTTCTTTCTTGCCGTTCTTGTCCGTAGCGGTCGTATGGATTTTGATGATACGTTCCGTGATAAGAACGGTCTGTCCATCATCGTTGATGTCTTTATGTTCGGCAACCTTGACAGGCTCTTTCGGATTGCTCATATCGTACAATTCCTCAAATGTAACAAGGTTCTGACCGCCAAGAGCTGAACCATCAAAACTGTAAGTAATCTCAACCGTCATTTTTTCGCTGTCAGCAGTGAATGTGTAATCACTGTCTACACGTTTCCCGTCAATCAGAAGTTCGGCGTTTTCTTCTTTTAACATCTGCCAGCCGGAAAGTTTATATTTTCTGCCTGTTTCCAATCCATCAAGTGTGACTTCGTCCACGATCTTGATGTCTTTTCCGGCAACAATCATTTTTTCGCCTGTTTTCTCATCGGTAGCTGTGGTATGGATTGTGATTTCTTTTTCGTATTCATCGGTCAGTGTCCCTAAATCTACGGTCACTTTATTTCTGGATACGACTACCTCAAAAGCTGGAATCAGCTTAAATCTGGCGTTGGAATCACACTTTAATTCCTCAATCACATAGGTATCATAGAGTAATGCACCTTTGCTGTCGTCTGGTTCAGATGTCCCAAACCATACACCGTCCTCACTGGATTTTCCGGCATTAGTATTGACCTTATGGGAAACCCAGCTTGAAGCAGTGGAGAACTGACCGTTGTTGTCAGTAACTACAATATGGGATTCTCCCGTTGTCTTGCTTGTAATTCTGAATGGAACACCTGCAAGACGTTTGTGTGTACCTGCACCGATTTTTACACCCTCAATATCGCCACGTTTAATCTGGTTGTAGACAGAGTGAGATTTGTCGGTCAAGTCCACGATTTTTCCATCTTCCGTGATAGAAAAGTCGATTGCTTTTGCACCGTCTGTCAAGTAGCCCTCTGGTGCTTTGCTTTCTTCTAATCTGTAATTTCCGTAAGGGAGCAGGTCAGCAGAAGTAGAAGCAATTCCGTCAATGCCTGTCTGAATCTTCTTTACGGTTTCATTCTTGCTGTATAATTTTCCCACAACCAGTACAGGACTGTCATTTAAAGAAATGATATTGAACTCTGTGTACTGTAAGGTCGCACTTCCCTGTGCTTTGGTATCCTTTGTTTCAAGGTCACGTTTCTGGATTTTCACACCGCCACGGATAACCTTATCGGATACGGAATACTGGTTGCTTCCAGAAAGTACGGCAAGTTCGCCATCTTCGGAAATCTGTGTAAGGTATGTCCCCTTAATCTGTTCGGAACTTCCGTCAGTCTGCATATATGCACCATCTAATAAGTAGCCGTTTGGTGCTTTTGTTTCTGCGACAGTGAGTGTACCAAGTGGCAGTACATTCTTACCGTCCTGTGTATAGAAGCTGTCGCCGGATACTTTGTAGCTGTCGGCAAGTCTGGATACATAATGGATAATTCCGTCACTGTCTTTTTCGGCAACGGTTTTGGTTGTCCATGTACGGGTAGCCTTTGCAGGAAGATTATCTGCATTGTAGTATCCGTCATAATAGCTCCATGTGAACTCTGCACCCTCTAAAGAAGCAGTTCCCTGTGGAGTAGATTTTCCTGTTTCCATGTCAATTTTGAATAAATCAATCAAAGTCTCTGTGACCTTTGGAGTGTCAGCAACAGTTAATGTCGCTGTTTTTCCAACTTCCACATTTAAGGAATGAACAGTAGAATCCAGCTTGTAACCTTTTGGTGCGGAAAGTTCTTTGATGTAAACTGTTCCGGCTTTTACCTCAACTTCTTTGGTATCGCCGTTTCCATCGGCAGTAAGTGTGGCAAGCTGGCTGTTACAGCCCTTATCAGAATAGACACCAAATGTCGCACCCTCAAAGGAATAGTTGGCGTTGCCATCTGTGACCGTGGGATTGGAAGAAGTCTTTTTAACCTTTGCATTTCCCACATTTAACTTCGCCCAAAACTGTCCGATGTCCTGTCCTTCGCCAGTATAAATGTAACCGCCACATTCATAGCGTCCTTTGTTTGCTTTCACAAATGCTTTCGCACCAGCATACACTTCATTCTGTACTGCCTGTGAGATTTCATTATAGGAAGCTCTGACGTTGTCGCACTGCCAGCCGAGTTGTTCACTCAATCTCTGCCAGACAACACACTGTTCCAGCAAATACTTCTGGTTGTTATTCAGTCCTGTATGAGTAGCGGTATATTGCTTGACGTACTCTAATGAAAGAGCAACGTCCGCAATCTGATCACTACTCATACGGGAGCTTGCGTCAGAACGTGTTTTATATCCATTCTTGAAATTGGTGTTGATGTCCACGCAGTAGGCAGTTTCGCCCTCAACTTTCATGTGTCCCTCATTGAATGTAGATTTGATAGAACCATCATTCATAACGTGTTCAATGTAGCCGACACGTTCTGCTGATTCTGTCCAGTATTGATTGCCGGAAGCATGAACCGCCGTCACTGGTAATGCCGTGAGAATGGTTGCAAAAGCAAGCGTTCCTGTCAGCAATCGCTTTACTAGCTTATTCATATTTTCTCTTTCTCCTTTCGATTTTGGGTATGAAAAAAGACGCTCATTTCTGAACGTCCTTTAACTTAATTAAATTCAACCTAACGGGTATCTTGTTTCCATGTGATAAATGATTTTAAATACGATTGTAACAAATTATCAGTAATTCCCGAAAGAGTGGTTGGTTTGCTAACAGCCTGCTAACACTCTAAAGGATATAATTGAATATTAGAGTTTATTAACAGAGTCGTTGTGCAAGCCCCCTTTCTGCTTTTTTGGGCATTAAACGTCCCTTACAGGATAATCGAACTACTGCATACTAACCGCCACAGGGAACTCCTAAGCGTGGGGTCGGAGGTTCAAATCCTCTTATGGACGCCAGTGAACAACGCCGAAAGCCTTTGTTTTCAAGGGTTTTCGGCTTTTCTTATATAAAAAGCTACGAAAAAGCTCTTTCACTGTATGAGATAAAATTCTACTCCAAAATTTGATTTTTGACAACCCCTCCAGAATCGAACGGTTGTTATAAGACAAAATCGCCAGCTAATTTTTAGCAGAAAACGGGCTGTTCTTGCTAATGAAAATGCCCTTCCTGCTAATCAGCCCCAAAATCGTGCCAAAAATCCAGCTAATCAAAAAAGGCGGATGTTTTGAATACCATGCAGTTATAGCAGATAAAATTAAATATCGTTATGTACATAGAGCGTCTATTTGCCCCGCATTGGGGATGGATAGGCGCTCTTTTTTTATGCCCAAACCCATGGGCAAATACAAGAGATTGGAGGTGTTTTATTTGAGCAAGCCTGTTTATACCGCAGACAAGCCGAGCGACTGTCATTACTGCTACTTCTGGACGAATGGCAGAAAGGGCTGCCGTCTGGGTAGAAATAATTGCTACTACTTAATCTCTTTGCCGCCGAAACCCAAGTCGGAATGTGATGGCTGTCCCTATGGGCGAGATCACCCGTGCATTGGTTGGTGTACGAAGAAGGTTATGCGTGAAGTGGGGCTTCGTTGATATGGATGTGTATGAACAGGAATACCGCTTCTACTATTTTGCCCGATGTCCTTACGAAAAGACGGATACGACTTTCCGCAGCATTCCGCTGACAACAGAAAGTTTTCCGCAGAAAGAAGGTGGTGAAGCCGTGTGAGTTTTGATTATTTTTACGGTCAGCAATCCGATCTATTCACATTCTATCGAGTTCCGAAGGTGTTGTTCACGAACGAGAGGTTCTGGAATATTTCTGCCGATGCCAAGATGCTGTATGGCATTTTGCTTGACCGCATGAGCCTGTCTGCCAAGAATGGTTGGATAGATAAAAACGGTAGAGTGTATATCATTTTTACAATCGACGAAGCGAAGATGGCTCTGAACTGTGCTGAACAAAAGGCTATCAAGCTGCTCAGTGAACTTGAGAAGAAAGCAGGATTGATTGAACGTAAGCGCCAGGGTTTGGGAAAGCCCAACCTGATCTATGTGAAGAACTTTATCTCTGCTGTGGATTCACAACTCTTGAATTGTGAAAATCACAATTCTGGAACAATGGAAATCACAACTCAAGAACTTCCGAAATCACAATGTAATAATACTGATATTAAAAATACTGAATTTAGTGATACTGATTCTATCTTTCCTTCCGGAAATGGTGGAATGATGGACGAGAATGACCGGTATCAAGAATACTTTGATTATTTCTCGGATCAGCTCAGTATGGATTTGTTGAAGAAGGATTACCCTTACGATTCCGAAATGCTGGATAACATTCTGGAGTTGATCGTTGAAACAGTTTGCACGAAGCGACCGTTGATTCGCATTGGTGCAGAGGAGCGTCCGGCAGAAATTGTCCGCAGTCGGTTTATGAAACTGAATGCCGAACACATTCGATATGTTATGGACTGCTTCAAGGAGAACACCACAAAGATTAGAAATATCCGTCAGTATATGCTGACTACGATATACAATGCGCCGACGACAATAGACACCTACTACGATGCTCTTGTTCGGCACGATATGTCACACGGATATTTGGAAGGAGGATTTAAGAAATTGAAAATGAAGCGAGAGGAAGGAGAGTGACGATAAATGTCGAAAAAAGCAACCATCATTGCGGTGGTCAATCAGAAAGGAGGCACTGGAAAGACCACCACCACCGAGAATCTGGGCGTTGGCTTGGCTCTTGAAGGAAAAAAGGTGCTTCTGGTAGACACCGATCCCCAGGCTTCCCTGACGGTCAGTTTGGGCAATCCCTGCCCGGATGATCTGTCTCCGACACTTTCCGATCTGATGGGAAAGATTATGATGGAAAACCCTATTACTCCCGATGAAGGGATTCTTCATCATCCGGAGGGCGTTGATTTGGTGCCGTCCAACATCGAACTCTCAGGTATGGAGGTAGCACTGGTCAATGCCATGAGCCGGGAAACCATTCTCCGGCAATACCTGGATACAGTCAAACAGAATTATGATTACATTCTTCTTGACTGTATGCCGTCTTTGGGTATGCTGACCGTCAATGCGTTGGCAGCTGCCGACAATGTGCTGATACCGGTTCAGGCAGCATACCTTCCTGCAAAGGGTCTGGAACAGCTGCTTGGAACCATCAACAAGGTCAAGAGGCAAATCAACCCGAAACTGAGGATTGAAGGGATTCTTCTGACGATGGTGGACAGCCGCACCAACTACTCCAAAGACATCAGCAATCTGATTCGGGAGAGCTACGGCGGAAAGCTGAAGGTTTACAAGACCGACATTCCCCGCTCTGTCCGTGCAGAGGAAATCAGCGCAGAGGGAACCAGTATCTTCAAGCATGATCCCAAAGGCAAAGTTGCCGAAGCCTATAAAATTCTGACGAAGGAGGTGTTAAACAATGCAGAAAAAAGGCGCAAACATCAGCTTGAAGGGGTACGATGATATTTTCTCCACCGATCAATCCAGAGCTGAAGCCCAGCAGGAGCGTGTGCAGGAAATTCCGCTTTCTGAGCTACACCCCTTTGAGGGACACCCCTTCCGTGTGGTTGATGATGAAGAAATGATGAAAACGGCAGAGAGCGTCCGAGATTTCGGAGTTCTCACTCCTGCGATTGTCCGTCCTGACCCCGACGGTGGTTATGAAATCGTTTCTGGTCACAGGCGGCACCGGGCATCGGAGCTTGCGGGTAAGGAAACCATGCCTGCGATTGTTCGTGACCTGGACGATGATGCAGCCATTATTTTGATGGTTGATGCGAATTTGCAGAGGGAGAGTATCCTGCCGAGTGAAAGAGCATTTGCTTATAAGATGAAGCTGGATGCGATTAAACATCAAGGTCAACGCACCGATTTAACTTCATCCCAAGTTGGGATGAAGTTGCAGGCAATGGATATAGTCGGTCAGGAGGCAGGAGAAAGCAGAAATCAGGTACACCGTTATATCCGTCTGACCGAACTGATTCCGGAACTGCTGGATATGGTAGATACGGGTCAGATCAAATTCAATCCTGCGGTGGAGCTTTCCTATCTGGCAAGTGAAGAACAGAAGGATTTTCTTTCTGCAATGGATTATGCTCAAGCAGCTCCTTCCCTTTCGCAAGCACAGCGAATTAAAAAGCTCGCACAGGAGGGCGAGTGTACGCTGGATGCGATGTGCGAGATTATGAATGAAATCAAGAAGGGAGAGCTGGACAGAGTAACCTTCAAAACGGATTCGTTGCGAAAATACTTCCCGAAGTCCTATACCAACAAGCAGATGGAGGATAAAATCATTCAGCTTTTGGAGCAATGGCAGAAAAAAAGAGAAAAATCAATGGAAAGGTAAGGTAAAAAATGTTTACACCCAAAAACATTCAGGGCGCTTTGGAAGAACTCTACGACCTTTGCGATCCTGATTATATGGTAGATATGCTCGTAAACTACAGTGAGGAGTTCGATGATATTTCTCCTGCGCTTCTGGCAAAGTCGTTTCAGAAAAATGCCGAGATGATTAGCGAGTATCGAGTATTGTCCTCTGCTGGTGAGGGTATCGACTATCAGGGAAAGGTACTTCTGAACAGCAGAGCCGTGCGGCTTCTGTCCTATGTAGAAGATATGAGCGGCGATGAAAAAGTTCGCACGATTCAGAGCAAGGAGCTGTGGTTAGCAGAAGATATGACATTCTATGTGGTGTCCTGTATGTCTACGATCACGATGGACAAGGAAGAAGCCATTTGTCTTAACGAACACCGCAGCGTGGTTACTACGGTGGAATGCGAGGACGATATTTTCTTCGACATGGGTTCCCTGATTTGCGAACTGGACGATATTTGCTTGTTCGAGCTTTTAGCCGATGTGGATGCGACTATTTATGAACTGTAACAGGTTCATGGATGGTCGCTTTTCTTATTTCCAAAGAAACGGAGGTATCGAAACTTGAAAGAATACGATGTGAAGATCACCGAAACCTTGGAGAAAACGGTTACGGTGCAAGCAGAATCTCACGATGCGGCAGAGGAACAGGTTAGAGCCGCTTATTACAATTCGGAGTACATTCTGGACTCCGAAAACTTTACCGGTGTTGCGTTCGGCACGACCGAGGAACGGGAGGTTCAGAAAGAACAGGCAGATACCATGAATGTGTTGCTGGTAAAGCCGTTCATGTATCCGCAGGCTGTGCAGATCGGCTGTGAGCTGGAGGATTTGCAGAAAGCCGTAGGTGGCGATATTGAGGCAACTTATCCGTTCAATGAGCCGGTTGCACTGGTGATGCACGACGAAGGTAAACTCGTAGGCAAAGAACTGAACCGTGCGCTGCGTGATGATGACGGCGATATTTATGACATTATCGCCGGTGATTTTCTGGTTGTGGGATTGGGCGAGGATGATTTTTGTTCTCTGTCCCCGGAACTGATGAAGCAGTTTGAGGAACACTTTCATCAGCCTGAGACTTTTGTACGCATGGGGCGCAGCATTATGGCGCTTCCCCTGCCGGATGACATGGTGAAGAAAGAAGATGCACCTGTCAAAGCTGATTCGGTTCCCCACAAAAGTAACCCTGACCGAGATGTTCTGTAAGGAGGTTCTTATGCAAAGAAATTCGACGATTGGAGAGCTGATGGAGCGAAAGCGGATTCAGGATGGTGCCAAGGAGTACCAGGGACATACCTATATGGACTTGGCACGATTTGATGACGCCACCAAGCACATGATTATTTTCGATGTGCTGACCGATGAATCGCCTGTCGGTTGGAAAGGCGAAAGAAATCGCCTGTATTTGAGCGATGTGGGTTATCAGAAGGCTCTGGATAACCAGAAAGCTGGCAATATCAAGATTATCAGCCATGCCGCAGTTGCCAAGGGCAATCTGTATTACGACCACAGAGATATGGCACGATAATCTGTTCACTCTACTGCTTGCAGGAGGTGATGAATCATGCAGGAAGAAGTTGAAAACAGAACAGTAAACCTGGCGATCAGCACAACCAAGCTGACGGGGCGCACTATCATTGCCGGTATCCGCAAGTATTTGCAGCACCGGGAAAAAGTGAAGATGAAAAAGGCACGAGACCCTGCCGTTCATGGAAAGCAATCCGTGAAACAGCTTTTGGGACAGAATCAGGGTGCTACGAATGTTGAGATCGACAAAGAGAGTATCCGTGATTTTGAAAAGCTCGCCAAGAAGTATGGCGTGGACTTTGCCGTAAGAAAAGATAAGTCCGTTGATCCTCCCCGGTTTCTTGTTTTTGTCCGTTCTAAAGATGCAGATGCTTTGGATGCAATCTGCAAGGAACATCAGGCAAGGGCATTAACCAAGAATGAAAAGCCGAGCGTTCTGGCGCAGCTGAAGAAGTTCAAGGAAATTGTCGCAGCGATTCCGAAGAAGGTTCGAGAGAAGAAACAGGAGCGTGATCTGTGATGGATAAGAGAAAAATGAAAAAGCTCCTGATTCTGAATTTACCGTATTTTCTGGTAGGGTTGTTCGCTACGAATTTAGGAGAAGCATGGAGATTGGCTGAGGGGGCAGATTCATCTGCGAAAATCCTCAGCTTTTTTCATGCCCTTCCGATAGCCCTGAACAATCCGTTTCCCAGCTTTCACCCGTTGGATTTGCTGATTGGTATTCTCTGCGGCGCAGGACTTCGGCTGGCTGTCTATCTAAAAGGCAAAAACGCAAAGAAGTACCGACACAATGTTGAGTACGGTTCTGCTCGTTGGGGAACGGCAAAAGATATTGAGCCGTTTATTGCACCAAAGTTCGAGGACAATGTGATCCTGACGAAAACGGAGCGGCTGATGATGAGCAATCGCCCGAAGAATCCTGCCAATGCCCGAAATAAGAATGTTCTGATTATCGGCGGTTCGGGTTCCGGTAAAACTCGCTTTTGGTTGAAGCCAAACCTTCTCCAGATGCACAGTTCCTATGTGGTCACTGACCCGAAAGGCAGCATCGTGATTGAGTGCGGCAACGCCCTTTTGAAGCATGGCTACACCATCAAGATTTTCAACACCATCAACTTTCAGAAGTCGATGCACTATAACCCATTTGCCTATATCCATTCAGAAAAAGACATTCTGAAACTGGTGACAACGCTGATTGCCAACACAAAGGGTGATGGAAAAGCCGGTGATGAGTTCTGGACGAAGGCGGAAACGCTGCTCTACTGTGCCTTGATCGGATATATCCACTATGAAGCTCCGGTTGAGGAACAGAATTTCTCCACCCTGATTGAGTTCCTGAACGCAATGGAGGTGCGGGAAGATGATGAGGAGTTCCAGAACCCGGTGGATCTGATGTTTGAAGCCCTGGAAAAGAAAAAGCCGAATCACTTTGCAGTCCGTCAGTATAAAAAATACAAGCTGGCTGCCGGCAAGACCGCTAAGTCGATTTTGATTTCCTGCGGCGCTCGTCTGGCTCCTTTTGATATTCAGGAGGTCAGAGATGTGACTGCCTATGACGAGTTGCAGTTGGATACTCTCGGAGATAAGAAAACGGCGCTCTTTCTGATTATGTCAGATACGGATGCGACGTTTAATTTTTTGATCTCCATGATTTACACACAGCTGTTCAACTTGTTGTGCGAGAAAGCAGATGATGTGTACGGCGGCAGACTGCCGGTTCATGTGCGCTGCTTGATTGATGAGATGGCAAACATCGGTCAGATTCCCAATCTGGAAAAACTGGTAGCGACAATCCGAAGCCGTGAAATATCGGCTTGCCTTGTTCTCCAGGCACAATCACAGCTGAAAGCCATTTATAAAGACAATGCCGATACCATCATCGGCAACATGGATTCCCGAATTTTCCTGGGTGGTTCTGAGCCAACCACGCTCAAAGAACTGAATCAGGCATTGGGAAAAGAAACTATCGACACCTACAACACCTCCAACACCAGAGGTAACAGCCCGTCTTACGGCTTGAATTATCAGAAGTTAGGCAAAGACCTTGCGAGCGTAGATGAGCTTGCGGTTCTGGATGGCAGCAAGTGTATTTTGCAGTTGCGTGGTGTCAGACCGTTTCTTTCTGACAAGTACGATCTGACGCAGCACCCCAATTATAAGTACACATCAGACTTTGATAAGAGAAATGAGTTCAACATTGAGCAGTTTCTGAGTCGAAGGTTGAAGCTCAAGGCAGGTGATGAGTTTGTGGTAGTCGATGCGGATTAAGGAGGTTTCTGTTTGGAAAATCTGAAAACGGTATCTGCCCTGGTTAAGAACATCTTGGAACACGACCACAAGGCAAGAAATACCGACAATCATTTGTACCTGATGGTACTGGAACACTATTCCGGTCTGCGTGGCATCGACATTCATGCCATGACGGTTCCTGTGTTTTTGAAGGAACTGGATAGACGCAGCTTTCCGGGGTTTGAAACTGTCCGCAGAAGCAGACAGAAAGTGCAGGCAACCTACCCTGACCTTGCTCCCAGTGAAGCCGTAGGCAAGCGCAGAGCAAAAAATGAGGTTGTATATCGAGAATTTGCAGAAAGCGAGGTGTAAAAAAAATGACTTGGTGGATCACGGATACCTCTATTGGGCAGCGATTGAAGTTCGTTAGACGATTTCGCCGCCTTACCCAGAAAGAGCTTGGACTCCTGATGGGGTATTCCGAGAAAACAGCGGATGTCCGTATTGCTCAGTATGAGAAAAACGCTCGAACCCCTAATGCAGAAACCACAGCGAAACTCGCAGAGGTTCTGAAGGTTTCACCTGTCGTTTTTTCACCGACAATCTGTGCTTCTCGTGAAGATTTGTTGCAGTCAATGTATTGGCTGTTTCTTATGAAAGGTGGTGGTGATATATATGATTGTGAAACTGAATATGCAAGAAGCAGAATGGAACAGAAACTTGGCGTGATAACCGTCGAGGAGTTCCTTGAAAAGATTCTCGTAAACTAAGCCTTCCGTCCGGTTTTGATGCCGGTAGTACGGAGGGCTTTTTCTATTCTCAAAACAATTTCAAATTTTAGGAGGAAAATATTATGGCATTTTTCAATAGCGCAGTAACCGTTCTTCAGACTCTCGTTATCGCTCTGGGCGCAGGTCTTGGCATCTGGGGTGCAATCAATCTGCTTGAGGGCTACGGCAACGATAACCCCGGCGCAAATGCTCATGTGCCATAAAGTAACACACTGATAAATGCAGACAGCCAACCTCTATTCCGTATAAAATGGCATATATGGCATTTCAAATATGTGGTTCAGAAGTAGAAGAAAACTGAAAACAGTATTCCACAATTTGAAAGGATAGAGGTAATTGAGCATGGAAAAAACAGTATATATCACAGAGGAAGAACGGGAAAAGTGTCGCAAAGTGATTGATGTGTTTGAGGAACTGTACGAAATAGAGGACGAAGATATTTTGTTGGTTGATGTTGGTAGGTATGGCTTTGTTAAACTGCAATGCTATACAGCGTCACATGGCTTTGAGGAGCTTGACACCTATACAGACAGTAACAGCTTATTTGAGGGGCTTTGGGAGGAATGGCTTAGTCTAAATGTATTTTTGCTTGCGAGAGAAATGCAGTTAGCTGATGTTCTTTATGATGATTTATTCAACAATCTTCCAAAGGAAAAACAGTCAGAGCTTACCGGGAGAAAAGACTACTTTGCAAAAAAGGCGGGTATCACTCTGTAAAATGAATTTTGCAGAAAGGAAACGCTCTATGTAGTGGATAAAAAAAGATTAGAATGGCTCTGTATATAATAACATACAGGGCTTTTCTTTTCCGAACCAACGACCAAAAGACAAACATTGTGGAAATGTGCATAACAGGCTATGGAATCATGGATAACTCTATTCACAGCACATGGAAAAGCTAAAGTGCAGCTTTCCCACGTCCTGCAAACAGAGTTACCCACAATTCCATGATACAGTCAGTTATACACATTACGCACAATGCCGACTACTACGGAATCCAACTCATTTTTTCACAGAACAAGATTTGCTTTTACAGAAAGAGATTATAGGTTGGAATGGAGATACGGGAGCCTGCATAGAGCACAGTGGAAAAGTTGAAGAAACTGATTGAGGAAGAATTTGTCGGGCTTGTGTTTCTGTCTGCTGAAGATATGGAGTAATAGCAAATTGGGACATAGCGGTATAACTGCTTTGTCCCAATTTGTTTATTGCTTAAATTACACGTCCGTATTAGAATTGATATGCTTGCAGAAATCAAATATCTAACATACTTCTTCCCACTATAATAATACCATACAAATTTTATAAATACAAGACTGTTTATATAAGCTGACACATGCTAAACTAGCCTAGCAATGTTTCAGTAAAACTTTCTTTCATTTTTCAAGGAGGTCATAATCATTATGGGGAATAATCAGACAGAAAAAGCGTTTGAAGAAAAAAGATTAGCACAAACAATCTCTTTAGCCGAGGAACAATTAAAGCAGGCAAAAGAAGCGGCAGACAAAAAGAAATCAGAAATTATCGAAGCCAAAAAAGATGTGCGTGAAAATACAGAACACGGCATTACATCACTGTACACATCAGACGGTTTCGAGGCACTTGTTGAATTAAGCCAATATATCAATCCTGTTACAGACAAAATTATAGATTATGAAGAAGAAGAACATAAAATACTTCTGTTAGAAAAGATGATAAAATCGCCCTATTTTGCCCGAATTGATTTTAAATTTGATGATGAGGACGAATTTGAAAAAATATACATTGGACGTTCTTCTCTACGAAAAAACAGCTATCAAGAGATGTATGTTTATGATTGGAGATCGCCGATTGCCAGTGTTTTCTATCGTTTTATGACAGGCGAAGCGTTTTATGACGCTCCATGTGGACGAGTAACAGGTGAACTCAATTTGAAACGCCAATATGAAATAAAAAACGGAATACTGGAATATTTTTTTGATTCAGATGTTCAGATTGTTGATGAATTTTTAAGGCAATTACTGTCACAAAACACTACTGCTAAAATGAAAGCTATTGTTGAAACAATTCAGCATGAACAGGACGTGGTTATTAGAGATATGGAAAATGACCTGCTAATGGTACAGGGTGTAGCGGGAAGTGGAAAAACCTCTATTGCTCTCCACCGGGCTGCTTATCTTATGTATCAAGGTTTACAAACAAAGCTGTCCGCAAATAACATTATGATTATTTCCCCAAATTCTATATTTGAGCAATATATTTCAAATGTATTGCCCGAATTGGGAGAAGATAATGTTATTTCTTCCGTGTTTGAAGATATACTTAGTGAGTTATTAAATGGCAGGAAAATTCAGTCAAGAAATGATTTTTTAGAAAACTTGATTGTCAATTCAAAATACAAGGAAATTTCAAGAAATAGTATAGAATTTAAAACGTCAAGTTTTTTTAGGGAAATTTTAGACCAATTTCTCATTGATATACCCCGCCAGTGGATAGAATTTGAAGATGTTTATTATGAGGGAAAATGCGTTGTAAGCGGGCAAATTCTAAAAGACAAGATATTAGGAAGACCAGAAACACCATTAGGCATAAAATTAGAACAATTAGAAGATTATATTTTAGAACAAATATTTGGAACAGGAAAAGGGCGGGGGCATAAAGAAGAAAAAAATCTAATCAAGCAGGAAATACAGAAATTTATAAAAATTGACATTGTTGAATTATATAAAATATTATTTAGCAATGAAGCCTATTTTTATAGCCTGCTGCAAAATAGCAATCCGTCACAAAACATAAAAAATATTTGGAAATATACTAAGGAAAATTTGGAAGCAGACAGCTTGTATTATGATGACGCAATAGCAATCGCTTATTTGTATTTAAAAATATACGGAACAAATAAATATAAAAATATTAAGCAGGTAGTCATTGATGAAGCACAGGACTACTACCCTCTCCAATATGAAATATTTAATTTGCTTTTTTCTAATGCCAAATTTACTATTTTAGGAGATATGAAACAGACTCTTGCCAAAAAAGAAGATATTTCTTTCTACGAACAAATTCAAAAAATATTGAACAAGAAAAAATCTTCTCTTATTATGTTGGATAAAAGTTTCCGTTGTACGAATGAAATTTTAAATTTTAGTTTAAAGTTCATTGAACAAAGTTCACAGATAAAAAGTTTTAATCGGAATGGCGATAGCCCAAAAGTATATATTGCTGATAATTCCGAAATCTTCATTGATGAAATTGTTAAGGAAATAAAATTATGCCAAGAGAAAGGGTTTCAGTCGATATGCTTAATTTGTAAAACCGAAAAAAATTCAACCTATCTATTTAATAAAATTAAACACAAACTTGATATTCAATTAATTAAAAATGGGAGCGTATCAGATTTACAAGGCGTGTTTATCTTACCAGTATATATGTCAAAGGGATTAGAATTTGATACTGTCTTAATTTGTGATGCAGATAGCCAAAACTACCATGATGAAGATGATAAAAACCTCTTATATGTTGCCTGCACAAGAGCGCTTCACAAACTTAGCTTATTTTGTGAAAATGAGGTTAGCCCGCTGATATAGATAAATTTACAATATATTGAATTGCCTAAATGCCAAACGCAGCGTAAGTGCATATGAACAAAATGATAATAATTAGACAGACCATCTTTCTCTTTTAATGGCATTAAATTGACATTACGCTCTCTATCATATATATTTGTTGCTTACTGTCAAAAACACGACAGAAAAATATAGTTTAAATTCAACGGATAAAAGAGGTAATGAACATGGGGAAATTACTACTGCTGACACTTAACGAACAAGAGGAAACAGCGATTGACAAAATCATATCGGCAATATCTGATTATATACAGATTGAACCCATGCAGATCACAACCGCTTCCGTGTTATCTTTTCCGGGACTGGAAATAAAGCAGAACCAACGCCGGGTATTTCAAGACGGGGAGGAAATAAGCCTTACCCGCCTTGAATACAGTACCCTTGTATATCTTGCTTCCAACCCCGGCATTGTCCTCACACGGACACAAATATTTGAAGCCGTTTGGAACATGGAAAGTGAAAGCTGCCAGTCAAGCGTTGCAAATGTGATTTACAACCTGCGGAAAAAAATAGAGCCGGACAGCCGCAAGCCCATTTACATAAAAACCGTTTTAGGTATGGGCTACAAGTTTGCTTCCGGGGAATGACAACAGAATAACCGCCGCCCGTTACAGCGGCATACCATGACAGGAAATCAGAAAAGGTTTCCTGTTTTTTTGCGCCAAAAACCGCGCTGATTTTCCAGCTTTGTCGAAAAGTTTTATCAAAAAGTTTTTCAAAACTTTGCCATATTTGCATTTCTCTGCGTAGTAAGGAGTAAAGGGGGAGTTTCGCCGTTTTCTTAGAGCAAGATTCTACCGCAGTACCAAAATTCGCTTTTCACTCATTTTGCCCCTGCGGGAATCTTGTTGGGGAGTGCCTTCCCCAAACCCTGCTTATGCGGCTTGCGCCGCTTAAAAATCCCTCAAAATAATTTTTCGAATTTTTCAAAAACAGTTCCGCTTTACACCCCGTTTTTCTCCTATTAGTGAGAGGACACCACGCACAGAAAGGAGGTTTTTACCATGCGAAAACGATATAACACGCCCCACCGCAGCCGGGTAGTCAAGACACGCATGACCGAGGAAGAATACGCCGAGTTTGCGGAAAGGCTTTCTGCTTACAACATGAGCCAAGCCGAGTTTATCCGGCAAGCCATAACCGGGGCAGCCATACGCCCCATCATAACCGTTTCCCCCGTCAACGACGAGCTGCTTGCCGCTGTTGGGAAGCTGACCGCCGAATACGGCAGGATCGGCGGCAACTTAAACCAGATAGCCCGGACGCTGAACGAGTGGCACAGCCCCTACCCGCAGCTTGCCGGGGAGGTACGGGCGGCGGTTTCCGACCTTGCTGCCCTAAAGTTTGAAGTCTTGCAGAAAGTGGGTGACGCTGTTGGCAACATTCAAACATATCAGCTCTAAAAATGCCGACTATGGCGCAGCGGAAGCCTATCTCACATTTGAGCATGACGAGTTTACCATGAAGCCCACCCTTGATGAAAACGGGCGGCTGATACCGAGGGAGGATTACCGCATTTCTTCCCTCAACTGCGGGGGCGAGGATTTCGCTGTTGCCTGTATGCGGGCTAATCTCCGCTATGAAAAAAACCAAAAACGGGAAGATGTGAAAAGCCACCACTATATCATCAGCTTTGACCCACGGGACGGGACAGACAACGGCTTGACCGTAGACCGGGCGCAGGAGCTGGGCGAGCAGTTCTGCAAAAAGCATTTCCCTGGACACCAAGCATTAGTCTGCACCCACCCGGACGGGCATAACCACAGCGGCAATATCCATGTGCATATCGTCATCAACTCCCTGCGGATTTATGAAGTCACGCTTCTGCCCTACATGGACAGACCAGCCGACACAAGGGCGGGCTGCAAGCACCGCTGCACCAACGCCGCTATGGAATATTTCAAGAGTGAAGTCATGGAGATGTGCCACCGGGAGGGGCTTTACCAAATCGACCTCTTGAACGGCAGCAAGGAACGGATAACGGAACGGGAATACTGGGCGGCAAAGAAAGGGCAGCTTGCCCTTGATAAAGAGAACGCCGCCAGAGAAGCCGCCGGACAGCCGACCAAGCCCACCAAGTTTGAAACGGACAAGGCGAAGCTGCGCCGGACGATACGGCAGGCACTTTCCCAAGCTGGTAGCTTTGACGAGTTTTCTTCCCTTTTGCTGCGGGAGGGTGTGACCGTCAAGGAGAGCCGGGGGCGGCTTTCCTACCTCACGCCGGACAGGACAAAGCCTATCACAGCCCGGAAGCTGGGGGACGATTTTGACAAGGCTGCTGTCCTTGCCCTGCTCACGCAGAACGCCTACAGAGCTGCCGAACAGACCACAGCCATACCAAAATACCCCCACCCCCAAAAGGGACGCTTGCAGGAGGAGAAAGCCGCAAAAACCACCCCGGCAGACAACACCTTACAGCGCATGGTTGACCGGGAAGCAAAGCGAGCCGAGGGCAAGGGCGTAGGCTATGACCGCTGGGCGGCAAAGCACAATCTAAAGCAAATGGCGGCTACCGTTACCGCCTACCAGCAGTACGGCTTTTCTTCCCCGGAGGAAATGGACGAAGCTTGTTCTGCCGCCTATACCGCCATGCGGGAAAGCCTTACGGAGCTGAAGCAGGTGGAAAAGACGCTGGACGGGAAAAAGGAGCTGCAACGGCAGGTGCTTGCCTATTCCAAGACCCGCCCTGTCCGGGACGGGCTGAAACAGCAGAAAAACGCCAAAGCAAAAGCAGCCTACCGACAGAAGCACGAAAGCGACTTTATCATAGCAGACGCAGCCGCTCGCTATTTCAGGGAGAACGGCATTTCTAAGCTGCCGGGCTATAAAACCCTGCAAGCAGAGATTGAAAGCCTTATCAAAGAGAAAAACAGCGGCTACAACGATTACCGGGCAAAACGGGAGGAATACCGCCGCTTACAGACTGTCAAGGGCAATATCGACCAGATTTTACGCCGGGAACGCAAGCCCGTGAAAAGGCAGGAACAGGAGCGATAAAAACCGCCCCAAAATGTACCCGAACCCATACAGAACAAGGGGGCTGCCCCGTACCCTATCCGCAATACCAAAGGATTTTTTAACGGGCTTACAGGGCAGAAAAACCCCGAAAATGATACCGAGATGATACAGAATTACCGCCGATACCGCCACACCAGCGGAAACGGCAGAAAGGAGCGCACCCATGCCAAGAATGAGCAAGAAACGGCGGCTGGAATGGTCTTTTTTCCTGCGGCAAGTAAAAGTCGGAAATACCACCTGCGACCGTATCACATACAACGACCTCTGCCGGGGCTGTACCCATAGCTGCAAGCAGAGCTTCCGGGCGGTTATCATACTCTGCCCCCGCTACTACTCCAAACGCCGGAAAAAGGAGGACAGGGACAATGGCAGATAACCGCAAGTATTACTACCTCAAGCTGAAAGAGAACTTTTTTGACAGCGACTCCATTGTGCTGCTGGAAGATATGAAAGACGGAATTTTATATTCCAATATCCTCTTGAAGCTGTACTTAAAATCGCTGAAAAACGGCGGGAAGTTGCAGCTTGACGAGCATATCCCCTACACAGCACAGATGATAGCGACACTGACCCGCCACCAGATAGGGACGGTTGAGAGGGCTTTAGAGATTTTCCGGCAGTTGGGGCTTGTGGAGCAGCTTGACAGCGGGGCTTTCTATATGACCGACATTGAACTGATGATAGGACAGTCCTCTACCGAAGCCGAAAGGAAACGGGCTGCAAGGTTGGAAAACAAGGCACTTTTACCGTCCCGGACAAAAGGCGGACATTTGTCCGACATTCGTCCACCAGAGATAGAGATAGAGATAGAGTTAGAGAAAGAGATAAAGATAGAAAAAGAGAGAGAGGGAGAAACGGGACACCCCGCCCCCGCCGCTTATGGCAGATACAACAATGTGATACTGACCGATACAGAGCTTTCCGGGCTGAAAACAGAGCTGCCCGACAAGTGGGAGTATTATATTGACCGGCTTTCCTGCCATATCGCTTCCACCGGGAAGCAGTACCACAGCCATGCAGCCACCATTTACAAGTGGGCGCAGGAGGACGCTGCCAAAGGCAAGGCTGCCCCAAAACAGGGCATACCCGATTATTCATGCAAGGAGGGCGAGAGCTTATGAGAAACGGGATTGAAGCTATGATTACGGACATTACAGCCACTACCGCCGAAGCGGAGGACTACACAGGCGAGGACGGGCTTTTATACTGCGGCAAGTGCCATACGCCCAAAGAAGCCTATTTTTCAAAAGAAACCGCCCAATGGTTAGGGCATGACCGACACCCGACAGAGTGCGACTGCCAGCGGGCAGCCCGTGAAAAACGGGAAGCCGCTGAAAGCCGACAGAAGCACCTTGAAACAGTGGAGGACTTGAAACGCCGGGGCTTTACCGACCCTGCTATGCGGAACTGGACATTTGAGCATGACAACGGCAGAAACCCGCAGACCGCAACCGCCCGTTTTTATGTGGAGAGCTGGGAAACCATGCAGGCTGAAAATATCGGCTACCTGTTTTGGGGAGGCGTGGGGACGGGAAAAAGCTACCTTGCCGCCTGTATCGCCAACGCCCTTATGGAGCAGGAAGTCCCGGTGTGCATGACAAACTTTGCAACGATACTCAATGACCTTGCCGCCAGCTTTGAGGGCAGGAACGAATATATTTCCCGCCTTTGCAGCTACCCCCTGCTGATACTTGATGATTTCGGTATGGAGCGAGGGACGGAATACGGGCTGGAACAGGTTTACAGCGTGATTGACAGCCGTTACCGAAGCGGCAAGCCGCTGATCGCCACGACCAACCTCACGCTGGAGGAATTGCAGCACCCGCAGGACACGCCCCACGCCCGTATCTATGACAGGCTGACTTCCATGTGCGCCCCCGTCCGCTTCACGGGCAGCAACTTCCGAAAGGAAACCGCACAGGAAAAGCTGGAACGCTTAAAGCAACTGATGAAGCAGCGAAAGGAGAGCCTATGACAGAAACCAAACAGACAAGCACCACCAAAACAGACCGCCGCCCGGACTGTGTAACGGAAATCCGCATGGGCAACTCCGTCCTTACCGTTTCCGGCTTCTTCAAGCAGGGTGCAACCGACACCGCAGCCGACAAGATGATGAAAGTGCTGGAAGCGGAAGCTGCTACACAAAAAACGGCGATTTGACCGACCATAAAGAAGCAGATTTGACGCTTTTGCCGCTATACAGACAGCCGCCCCATGTGGTACAATTAAGATACGGAATAGTGGGGCTGGCTGTCGGAAACGGAGGATTTTATGTTAAGACAGACCAACCAACAACCAATTACCGCCCTTTACCCAAGACTTTCCCATGAGGACGAGCTGCAAGGCGAGAGCAATTCCATTTCCAATCAGAAGCGTATCCTTGAAACCTATGCAAAGCAGAACGGCTTTTCCAATCTGCGCTGGTACACGGACGACGGTTATTCTGGTGCGAACTTTCAAAGACCCGGTTTTCAAGCCATGCTTGCGGACATTGAAGCCGGAAAAGTCGGGACAGTTATCGTAAAAGATATGTCGAGGTTAGGGCGAAACTACCTGCAAGTGGGAATGTACACGGAAATGATTTTCCCACAGAAAGGTGTCCGCTTCATCGCTATCAATGACGGAGTGGACAGCGCACAGGGCGACAATGACTTTGCCCCGCTGCGGAATATCTTTAACGAATGGCTGGTGAAAGATACGAGCAAGAAAATCAAAGCAGTAAAACGCTCAAAAGGCATGAGTGGCAAGCCCATCACAAGCAAGCCTGTGTATGGCTACCTCATGGACGAGGACGAAAATTTCATTATTGACGAGGAAGCCGCACCCGTAGTCAAGCAGATATACAACCTCTGCCTTGCCGGGAACGGTCCGACCAAGATAGCCCGTATGCTCACAGAGCAGCAAATCCCCACGCCGGGGACGCTGGAATACCGCAGGACGGGCAGCACCCGCCGCTACCACCCCGGCTATGAGTGCAAGTGGGCGACCAATACCGTAGTGCATATCCTTGAAAACCGGGAATACACAGGCTGTCTGGTAAATTTCAAGACAGAAAAACTTTCTTACAAAGTCAAGCACAGTGTAGAAAATCCCCCGGAAAAGCAAGTGATTTTCGAGAACCACCACGAGCCTATCATAGACACCCAAACATGGGAACGAGTGCAGGAGCTTCGCAAACAGCGCAAACGCCCCAACCGCTATGATGAAGTGGGTTTGTTCTCCGGCATACTGTTCTGTGCGGACTGCGGCAGCGTGATGTATCAGCAGCGATACCAGACGGACAAGCGCAAGCAGGACTGTTATATCTGCGGCAACTACAAGAAACGCACCCATGACTGTACGGCGCACTTTATCCGCACCGACCTCTTGACCGCTGGTGTACTCTCCAATCTGCGGAAAGTGACCAGCTATGCGGCAAAGCATGAAGCCCGGTTTATGAAGCTCTTGATTGAGCAGAACGAGGACGGGGGCAAACGCAGGAACGCCGCCAAGAAAAAGGAACTGGAAGCCTCCGAGAAACGCATAGCCGAGTTATCCGCTATCTTCAAGCGGCTGTATGAGGACAGCGTGACCGGGCGCATATCAGACGAGCGTTTCACAGAGCTGTCGGCAGACTATGAAGCAGAGCAACGGGAGCTGAAAGAAAGAGCCGCTGCTATTCAAGCGGAGCTTTCCAAAGCACAGGAAGCCACCGTGAACGCAGAAAAGTTTATGAATGTTGTCCGGCGGCATACCAGCTTTGAAGAACTTACCCCTACTCTGCTGCGGGAGTTTGTAGAGAAAATCGTTGTGCATGAGTGCAGCTATGACGAGAACAAGACTCGCAGACAGGACATTGAGATTTATTATTCTTTTGTTGGCAAGGTGGACTTGCCCGAATAACCGCCCGACCTATCCGACACAATGCGCAAGTGCCGGATAGGAACGGCAAAATTTTTTACACTTCTATTACTTCTTTATCACACATCAGTAAAGTCCCAGGGCATGAAGCAGCTCATGGCTGGCGGCGGTGTTGCCCTCATCGGCACCACCCTTGTACCTCTGCTCTCCGGACTGTTCGGTTAATCACAAAACAAGGAGGTAATCGCCTTTGGACAGCATACTCCAACAGATCACAGACTGGCTGAAAGAAATGCTCGTTTCAGCTATTATGGGAAATCTGTCGGGGATGTTTGAGTCCGTCAACAACCAGGTTGGCGAGATAGCAACCTCCGTTGGCATGACCCCGGCGAATTTTTCGCCGGGTGTCTTTGCCATGGTACGAAACATCTCCGAGTCAGTGATTATCCCAATCGCAGGCTTGATTCTGACCTTCATTGCCTGTTATGAGCTAATTCAGATGATTATTGACCACAACAATCTGGCAAATTTTGAAACCTGGATCTTCTTCAAATGGGTGTTCAAGACTTTTGTTGCGGTCATGTTAATCACAAACACATTCAATATCACGATGGCTGTGTTTGATGTGACACAGCACGTTATAAACGCAAGCGCCGGTATCATATCCGGAAATACTGCCATAGATGCTTCGGCATTGGAAACAATGGAAGAAACGCTGATGGCAATGGATTTGGGTCCTTTGCTCGGCTTGTTCCTGCAATCCTTTATCGTGCAGGTCACGATGTCCGCTTTGGCAATCATCATCTTTGTGATCGTCTACGGTCGAATGATTGAAATTTATCTGATGGTCAGCCTTGCCCCGATTCCGCTTTCCACTTTTGGAAACAGAGAACAGAGCAATATCGGACAGAATTATCTGCGTTCGCTGTTTGCAATCGGATTCCAGGGATTCCTGATTATGATCTGCGTGGGCATTTATGCGGTGCTGATTCAGTCTATCGCATTCAGTGATGACATCATCGGTTCTATCTGGGGTGTTATGGGCTACACCGTCCTTTTGTGCTTCACCCTGTTTAAGACTGGTTCGCTTGCGAAGGGTGTATTCAGCGCTCACTAAGGGAAGGAGGAAATTGTTTGGCAGCGTATATTCCCGTACCTCGTGACCTGACGAGGGTAAAAACAAAAGTGTTCTTCAATCTGACGAAACGGCAGTTACTTTGCTTTGGTGCGGCGGCGCTCATCGGAGTGCCGATTTTCTTTCTGGTCAAAGCAACCGGAAATGTGAGCCTTGCAGCACTGTCCATGATGATCGTCATGTTACCGTTGTTCTTTCTGGCAATGTATGAAAAGGATAGTCAGCCGTTGGAAGTGGTTGTAGAACACTTCATTCAGACCAAATTCGTTCGTCCCAAGGTTCGCCCTTATCAGACGGACAACTATTATGACGCTTTGATGCGTCAGTACAAACTGGAAAAGGAGGTTGAACGAATTGTTTTTCAAAAAGAAGCCACAGGCAAGAAACATCAAAATGCCTGCAAATCTGAATCGGAAGCAGCAGCGAGAAATTAAAGCTGTTGTGGAACGGGCAAAGAAGGACAACGGTATTCCGCAGACTGCACAGCAGTCCATTCCCTTTCAGAGAATGTTCCCGGATGGCATCTGCCGTGTCACTGACAGTTATTACACCAAGACCATTCAGTTTCAGGACATCAACTATCAGCTGGCACAGCAGGAAGATAAGACTGCCATCTTCGATGAGTGGTGCAGTTTCCTGAATTTCTTTGACAGCTCCATTCACTTTGAGCTTTCCTTTATGAACCTGAGTACCGATGCTGAAAGCTTTGAAAAGAGTATCCGTATCCCGTTCAAGAAGGACAGCTTCAATCCCGTCCGTGCCGAGTATAGCCAGATGCTGAAAAAGCAGTTGGCGCAGGGCAACAACGGCTTGACCAAAACCAAGTACCTGACATTCGGCATTGAAGCCGAATCCATGCGGCAGGCAAAGCCGAGACTCAACCATATCGAAAACGATCTGCTCAATAACTTTCGGCGTTTGGGTGTCATTGCCACTACCATGAACGGCAAAGAGCGGCTGCATCTGATGCACTCTATGTTCCACATGGGTGATAATGATAAGTTCTTCTTCGATTGGAAGTATCTTGTGGAATCCGGGCTGTCCGTAAAGGACTTCATTGCTCCGACGGCGTTTGCCTTTAAGACCAACCGCACCTTCCAGATGGGCAGTATCTTCGGTTCGATGTCTTATCTGGCAATTACGGCATCAGACCTGTCTGATCGTATGCTGGCGGATTTTCTGGATATGGAATCCACGCAGATCGTGACCATGCACATCCAGTCGGTTGACCAGACTGCGGCGATTAAGACCATCAAGAGAATCATCACCGAGCTTGACCGTTCCAAAATCGAGGAACAGAAAAAGGCTGTGCGTTCTGGCTATGACATGGACATTATCCCATCTGACCTTGCTACCTATGGTAAAGATGCGAAGTCACTTCTGAAAGAATTGCAGAGCCAGAATGAGCGAATGTTCATGGTGACATTTCTGGTGCTGAACACCGGGCGCACCGAGCAGGAACTGGAGAACAATGTGTTCCAGGCACAGAGCATCGCCCAGAAGCATAACTGCAATCTGCGTCGTTTGGATTTTCAGCAGGAATCCGGACTGATGAGCAGCCTGCCTTTGGCACAAAACCTGATTGAGATTCGTCGTGGCCTGACTACCAGTTCCACGGCTATTTTTGTGCCTTTCACCACGCAGGAGCTGTTCCAGAATGGTGGAGAAACGCTCTATTACGGGCTGAATGCTCTGTCGAACAACCTTATCATGGTGGACAGAAAGAAGCTCAAGAACCCCAACGGACTGATTCTGGGTACTCCCGGTTCCGGTAAATCCTTTTCCGCAAAGCGTGAAATCACCAATGCGTTCCTGGTTACGGATGACGATATTATCATCTGCGACCCCGAAGCGGAATATGCGGCTCTGGTTCACAAGTTCAATGGTCAGGTGGTAAAAATCAGCTCCTCCAGTACCAACTATATCAACCCTATGGACATCAACCTGAACTACTCTGAGGATGACAACCCGGTAGCACTGAAAGCTGATTTTATCCTGTCCCTCTGTGAGTTGATTATGGGCAGTAAGGATGGCTTGCAGCCTATCGAAAAGACGGTTATCGACCGTTGTGTGCATCAGATTTACCAGAGATATTTCGACAATCCTGCCCCTGAGAATATGCCGATCCTTGAGGATTTGTATGATGCCCTTCTGAAACAGGACGAAAAGGAAGCCCACCATGTAGCGACCGCCTTGGAAATCTATGTTAAGGGTTCTCTGAAACTGTTTAACAACAGAACCAATGTGGATATTCAGAATCGTCTGGTGTGCTTCGACATTAAGGAGCTGGGCAATCAGCTGAAAAAAATCGGTATGCTGATCGTTCAGGATCAGGTCTGGGGGCGTGTAACTGCCAACCGTTCTGCCGGTAAATCGACCAGATATTATATTGACGAGTTCCATCTGCTTCTGAAGGAAGAACAGACGGCAACCTATTCCGTAGAAATCTGGAAGCGATTCCGTAAATGGGGCGGCTTGCCGACCGGTATTACTCAGAATGTCAAAGACCTGCTTCGTTCCCCGGAGATTGCCAACATCCTCGAAAACTCTGATTTCATCTATATGCTGAATCAGGCAAGCGATGACCGAAGTATTCTGGCACAGCGGTTGAACATTTCGCCGCATCAGCTGTCCTATGTAACCAACTCCGGTGAGGGCGAAGGACTTCTGTTCTATGGCAATGTGATTCTGCCGTTCATTGACCGATTCCCGACAGATCTGGAACTGTATCGCATTATGACCACGAAGTTAAACGAGGTGGCACAGGAAAAGGAGGCGTAATGTATGGCGAAAAGACCTACACGACTCCGTTTTACCGAAGATGACCTTGCAGATTCTCATGTGAAGAAAGCTGCCGACCGTGCAGATAAGGCGGTTGATAGGGCTGAAAAAGCGGCAGACAAATTGGCTTCTAAAAAGGCAAAGCCGAAGCTAAAGCTGGAAACAGATGCAGCCGGTTCCCGTAAAGCAAAGCTCCGTTTTGAAAAAGCGGAGTTTACGGAAATCGAGCGCCCATCTGTGGCAAAGCACATGGCAAGCCGTGGTGCCGCAGTCACGCTCACATCCAAAGCACATCGGGCGGTGTCAGAATATGAGGATGATAATATCGGCGTTCAGGCTGTGCAGGAAACGACCAAGGCTGTTGAATCCACTGTCTATACCGTCGATCATGCCGTTTACAGTCACAAGCTGAAAGCCTACGACAAGGCGGAAAAGCTGGTTGAGAAGTCAGATAAAGCAAATGTAAATGCCCTGTATGAGAAGTTCAAAAAGGACAACCCCGATGCCGGTTCCAATCCCTTTTCCCGTTGGCAACAGAAAAGGGCAATCAAGAAAGAATATGCTGCCGCCAAAGCCGGTAAGAATACCGCTTCGACAACGGCTTCTGCATCTAAGGGTGCAGGCAAGGCAACGGGCAAAGCAGCTCAGGGAGCCAAGAACATCACAGAAAGAGTAACGGAGTTCTGCACCACACACTCTAAAACGATTCTGTTTGTTTTGATTGCCGGACTGCTTTTTATGATACTCTCAGGGATGTTCTCGTCTTGTTCGGCTATGTTCCAAGGCGGCACACAGATCATTCTGGGAACTTCTTTTACTGCAAAAGAGGAAGATATTATTGGTGCGGACAATGATTACAAGGCTTTGGAAGCTGCGCTCCGCAATAAAATCAATAATATCGAGCGTACTCATAGCGGATATGACGAGTACCGGTATGACCTTGATGAAATCAACCACAATCCTTATGAGCTGGCGGCGTATTTGACGGTGAAGTTTGAGGATTACACCAGAGATGAGGTGCAGGCTACCCTGCAATGGCTATTTGAGCAACAATATGAGCTGACCCTGACGGAAGTAGTAGAGATTCGTACACGAACAACATCTTCTACTGATCCCGAAACGGGAGAGACAACAACAGAGGAAGAAGATTACGAATATTATATTCTGAATGTGAAGCTCAGAAATAAGGGCTTGAACAGTGTGATTTCAAATTCCGGCTTGTCGGAAGATGATATGGAGCGATATAGAATTTTGCTTCAGACAAGGGGCAACAGACCGGATATTTTCGGAAATGACATTTACGCCACCCCTGGCGGCGAGTACACCGATTATGATATTCCGGGCGAAGCGCTGACAGACACAAGATTTGCCAATATGATTCGGGAAGCTGAAAAATATCTGGGATACCCGTATGTGTGGGGCGGCAGCAGCCCGTCTACCTCCTTTGACTGCTCCGGATTTGTTTCCTATGTAATCAATCACTGCGGAAACGGTTGGAGTGTTGGTCGTTTGACCGCAAACGGTTTGATGGGCGTATGCGACATTATCCCGAAAAGCTCTGCCAAACCGGGAGATTTGATTTTCTTCCAAGGCACTTATGATACCTCCGGTGCATCACACGTTGGTATCTATGTTGGCAATGGTATGATGATCCACTGCGGAAACCCCATTTCCTACGCTTCTATCGAATCGAATTACTGGCAACAGCATTTTTACTGCTTCGGCAGAATCAGAAACTAAAGGAGGGATGGCGATTGAGTGCCAAGTTAGACAGAATAGGTGCAGACCTTGAAAAAGCCCGTAAGAAACGGGCAGAATGGGATGCTAAGGTGAAAGACCTGGAACGCAGATACCGTGAGGAGGAAAATTCCGAAATCCATGAGATGGTTCATGCTGCGAACCTGAATCCCGAACAGCTTTCCGAGCTGCTCCGTATGTTTGCTGCGGATATGGCTCCGAAGCCTGATACGATCAATACTATGAATGAGGAGGAAACGCAGAATGAGATTTAAGAAAATTGGAGCCGCATTGCTGGCGTGTGCAATGTGTTTTGGCGTGTTTTCTACAACGGCATTTGCCTATGTAGATGAAAGCGTAGCGACTGAAGAACCTGCGGTCGAAGAAAAAGTTCCCGAAACAGAGCCGGAGGAGCCGATGCTACCGCTTACTCCCGACGGCAATCTGACTTTGGTTGATGACGCTGGCTCGCCTACGAAAAGCGGAAAGCAGTTCATTACCGCTGTAACCAAAAACGGAAACTACTTCTATATCATCATTGACCGTGATGATAAGGGCGAGGAAACCGTGCATTTTCTGAATCAGGTGGATGAAGCCGACCTGCTCAAGCTGATGGACGAGGAAGAAGTTGCAGAGTTCACCAAGCCGGTTGAGGAAACAAAGCCGGAAGTAGTTGAAACAGTTCCTGAAATTACAGAACCGACACCGGAGGAAAAGCCGAAATCCACAAATATGCTCCCGGCGATTCTTACTCTGATTGTGCTTGCCTGTGGTGGTGGATTCTTCGTATTTAAGAAAGTCCAGGAAAAGAAGAAGGCACAGGAAGCGGCAAAGCCTGACCCAGATGCTGATTATGTGGACGATGACGAGGACTATGGGTACGATCCGGAGTTTGAGGACGACGATGAAGATAGCTCCGTCGATGAAGATGATAATGAACCTGTGTAAACAGGATAGGCTTGATGCCTGGGGCAGCCTTCGGGTTGCCTTTACATAGTTTCCGCTTTCAAAAAATAAAAAAATTTGCGTTTTTGAAAGTGACATCTTGCATATACTATTAGCAGACAGTATAATAAGTACAGCGAAGCGGTTTCGAGAAATGAAAAAACTTCAATTTTTGAAAGCGGGTGACTATATGAAAACAATCACGAGAGCAAAATATCTCGATAGAATCATTGAACTGAATGGTACTCCTGACATCAAGATCATCACGGGCATTCGTCGATCTGGTAAGTCCAAATTGATGCAGGCGTATATTGCGTATCTGAAAAGCAATTTTGAAAACATCAATATTATCTTCATCGACTTCATGGATTTGGCGTATGAAGAAATCAAGGAATACCATGCCTTACACGCCTATGTGGAAGAACATTATCAGGAAGGAAAAACGAACTACCTGTTTGTAGACGAGGTTCAGATGTGTCCCAAGTTTGAGTTGGCAATCAATAGCCTGTACTCTAAGGGAAAATACGACATCTATGTAACAGGCTCTAATGCTTTCCTGTTGAGTGCAGATCTGGCAACTCTGTTTACCGGACGCTATATTGAAATTCATGTGTTTCCTTTCAGCTTCCAGGAATATTGCCAGTATTATGATGATATTAGTGACAAAGATAAGCTCTTTGATGAGTACGCTATCAAGGGCGGTTTAGCAGGTTCCTATGCTTATAGAACCGAAAAAGACAGAACAAACTATATCAAAGAGGTCTACGAAACGATTGTTACAAGGGATTTGGTACAGAAATATACTCTCCCGGACACTTTGGTTTTACAACGTCTGAGCGAGTTCCTTATGGATAATATCAGCAACCTGACTTCTCCGAATAAGGTCAGTCAGCTACTGACAGCAAATGAGACTCCAACCAATCATGTAACCGTCGGCAAGTACATTAAGTATTTGTGCAATGCTTTTGTATTTTATGATATTAAGAGATATGACATCCGAGGTAAGAAATACCTTGAAAGCTCTGAAAAGTTCTATTTGTGTGACAGCGGTATTCGATATGCAATACTGGGAAGCAGAAATATAGACTATGGCAGAGTATATGAAAACGTTGTTTGTATCGAGCTTCTTCGCCGTGGATATGATGTCTATGTCGGCAAGCTCTATCAAAAGGAAATCGACTTTGTTGCTCAGAGAGGTAGCGAAAAGATTTATATTCAGGTCAGCGACAACATTTCCGGGCAGGAAACATTTGAGAGAGAATGCTCTCCTCTGCTTCAGATTCGAGACGCTTATCCGAAAATGATTATTGCCAGAACCAAACATCCCCAATATAGCTATGAAGGAATCGAAATTCACGATATAGCCGATTGGTTGCTACAAGAATAAGCAAGGTGAAATATCTCCGTCATTCTCTTTTGAAATGATGGAGATATTTTTATTATGACGGAGATTGTAGAACAGAAAATTGTATCAGGTTGCAAAAATCCTTTCCGAACTTTTTACATAGCAGTCATGCACTACGGTGTGTGGCTGCTTATTTTTTTGTGAAAGGAGCAGATGCAAATGAAATTAGTTTTGGCTGAAAAGCCTTCGGTTGCACAGAGTATTGCCAAAGTGTTAGGTGCTGCCAAGCGTGAGGATGGCTACTTAGAGGGAAACGGATATGTGGTCAGCTGGTGTGTAGGGCATTTGGTGGAGCTGGCACAGCCGGAAGTCTATGATGCGAAGTACAGCAAATGGGCTTATGCAGACCTTCCTATCTTCCCGATGGACTGGCAGTATGAGGTTTCTGCCGGTACGAAAAAACAGTTTGGGATTCTGAAAAAGCTCATGGCCAGAGAAGATGTTGCGAGTCTTGTGTGTGCAACAGATGCCGGTCGTGAGGGCGAGCTGATCTTTCGGTTGGTGTACCACAAAGCCGGGTGCAGAAAGCCGTTTGAGCGGCTTTGGATTTCCTCGATGGAAGATGTAGCAATCAAGGAGGGCTTTGAAAATCTCAGGTCTGGAACGGAATATGATGCTTTGTATGAAGCAGCACTGTGTCGAGAACGAGCCGACTGGATTGTTGGTATTAACGCTACTCGACTTTTTTCGACCCTTTACGGGCAGACCCTGAATGTTGGTCGTGTTATGACCCCTACCCTTGCTATGGCTGTTATGCGAGAAGCTGCCATTTCCGCATTCAAGCCTGAACTGTTCTACACAGTTCAGATTGGATTGGATGGTTTTACGGCTGCAAGCGAACGCTTCAAAACCAAGGCAGCAGCCGAAGCTGTCAAACAAAGCTGTTCGGTGGCAATCGTTCAGAAAGCTGAATGTAAGGAGAAAACAGAAAAGCCGCCTGCGCTCTATGACCTGACCAGTTTACAGAGAGAAGCCAACCGTGTGCTTGGCTACACGGCACAGCAGACCTTGGACTACACGCAGAACCTCTATGAAAAGAAACTGGTCACTTATCCCCGTACCGACAGCAGGTTTCTGACGGAAGATATGGCACATAGCCTGACCGACCTCGTAAAGCTGGCTTTCCACACATTCCCCGTGGAGGATGTGGATAACATACCAGTTCATGCAGAGCAGGTTGTGAATAACAAAAAGGTCACAGATCACCATGCCATCATTCCGACCAGAGAATTGCAGAAATGCAATCTGAGCGAACTTCCCAAGGGTGAACTTGCAATTTTGCAACTGATCTCGAATCGGTTGTGCGTAGCTGTTGGCGATCCGCACCGATACGCAGAGACAGTTATTGAGCTGGACTGTGGCGGTACCGTGTTTTCCACCAAAGGCAAAACTGTTGTGCAGGATGGATGGAAAGCTCTGGTTCAGAAAAATGATTCGACAAAATCCGACGAAAACGTGCAGACACTCCCTTCTGTTTCCGTTGGTGACGAAATGACCGTCAGCGGCACGGAAATCAAGGAAGGGAAAACATCTCCCCCTAAACACTTTACCGAGGATACTCTGCTTTCTGCTATGGAAACTGCCGGTGCGGACGAAATGCCTGATGAGGTGGAGCGCAAAGGTTTGGGAACGCCTGCGACCCGTGCCGGTATCATTGAGAAGCTGGTTCGCATCGGTTTTCTGGAGCGTAAGGGTGATAAGAAAACCAAACACCTGATTCCGACCCACAAGGGTACGGCTCTGGTAACAGTCATGCCGGAACAGATTCAGTCCCCATCCATGACGGCGGATTGGGAAGAAAAATTGTTGCTCATTGAGAAAGGCGAATATGCCAGCGAGGACTTTATGGACGAGATCAAAGATGTGATTGCCGGTCTGATTCAGAACTATGAAGTAATCCGTGATTCCGAGGTTATGATGTCGAAAGAAGCCAATTCTATCGGCAAATGCCCGCTCTGCGGCAGTGCTGTAGAGGACAAAGCCAAGGCATTTTTCTGTTCCAACAGAGCTTGCAAATTTGCCCTCTGGAAAAACAATCGCTACTTTGCGAGCATCGGCAAGAGCATGACTTCTGCCACGGCGCAGAAATTGCTTGGTTCCGGCAAGGTAAAGCTCAAGAATTGCAAGTCCGAAAGAACGGGCAACACCTTTGATGCCACCGTCTTTATGGAGGTATCAGATGATGGCAAAACGAAGTTCAGTATGGAATTTGAAAATGGAGGAAAGCGCAAATGACAAATGAGTACAACCCGGATGGTAAGGAAATCCGATTTATCGACAGCCATTATAAGGATTTGTTTCATATCCCCGATGGCAGCTGTGTGCAGATTCACTACCCGGATGAAATGGTTGTGAAGCCCTGCACCTTCATTGACGAGTATCATACGCAGATCGGATACAATGTGTTTCATATCTGCCAGTTTGCAGAAATTATGGAGCGCAACGGCGCAAGCTATATGCCGGAGCCTGAGATTATGGGCGATGAAGCCGCATGGAAGGTCGGAAAGGATAGAATCCTTGCGGTGCAGACCTGCGAAGATGGTTACGACTACACCCTGTTGGATGAAAACTACAACGAGATTGATGGCGGTCAGGTTGATAACCCTGAACTGTCCATGCTCGAAGTCCGCCGGGATATTCTGGAATCCTTCGGGCTGGAGCGCCGGGAACTGCGGGCAATGTTCTATGAGGATGTCATGGAGCAGGCTTTTGAAGTCGGCAGACAGGCGGTGGTGGTCAATGACCCTATCGCTGAGCTTGCTTTTAAGCTCGACCGTTTTGCAGAGAACTTCGACCCCTATGAATATATGGATCAGGTCGATGATGTGCAGGCGCATATCCAAGAAATCAAGGCAGATCTTGCCGCTGGTAATACGGCTCCGTATCGTGAGTTCCTGAATACAGCCATTGAAGAAGCCCGTGAGGAAACTGCGGTTGAGGTTGCCAAAGTGCTGAAAAGTCAGCTGGATAAGCTCGACTCTCCGAAGCGTGAGTCGGTCATGGAAAAACTGGCACAGGCTGCAGAAAAAGCTGCGCCTGCCAGTCCCTCTCCCAAACGCAAAGAGCCTGAACGATAAGGAGGACACGGATATGAAAAACGAAAAATGGGATGATGTTCACGGAAATACCACCCCGGATGACAGAATGGTTGCTTTTCTGGAAAGCCCCACGGATTCCTATGCGATTCTTCAGCTGCGGGAAGATGTAGACGATAATATCCCGCTCATGTTTGCAAATTACAGCTACCTTCAGAAGAAAGAAATGGAGCCTGAGATTGACCGTTACGAGGTGGTCTATCATGGCTCCATTTCTATGTCCGAGGATGTGAATCGGCAGCTGGAAGATTTGTATGTAAAGTTCAATATTGACCACCCGGATGATTTCCGTGGTCACAGTATGTCGGTCAGCGACATCGTAGCCTTAAAGGTAGTCGGTGAGGTATCCTTTCACTATGTAGATTCTGTTGGGTTTCAGAAGCTGGAAAACTTTATGAAGTCCGAAAACTACCTGAAAAACGCAGAGATGGCAATGGAAGATGATTATGGGATGATTGACGGTATCATCAATAACGGAAAAGCGTCCGGATTAGAGGAACGTCCTTCGGTGTTGGAGCAGTTAAAGGAAAAGCCCGTGCCGGATGTTTCCCATAAGCCGCCCAAGAGCCACCCGGAAAGGGAGATTGAATGATGGATTTCACACAGGATGAGCGGAACATGATGATGCTTTACAGCCCTGGCACAAGGTCAGGGCTGTGTGAAGCACTGACACTGATGAAGGAACAGCTTTCGGAGGACGAGTCAGAGCTTTTTGCTTTGGCAGACTCGGTTCTCCGTAAAGTTTCAGCCATGGACGATGCCGCCTTTGAGAAGCTGAACCTTTATCCGGATTGATAGGATTGGAGGGATACAATGAACGCAAAAGAGCGATTTTATTCCGGATTAGCAAAAGAAACGATTGGGAAAATCACCTCGAACACAGATAACTGGACTTCGTTTTTGAGAACGATGTCCCGCAACTATGAGTTCACCTATCCGGAACAGGTGATGATTTATGCTCAGCGCCCCAATGCGACCTTTTGCAAGCCCTATGAGGACTGGAACGCTGAAAATTACCGCAGATATGTAAAGCGTGGCTCTACCGGCATTGCTCTGTTTGTGATGAACAGGGATAAACCGTATCTGCGCTATGTGTTTGATGTGGCGGATACCGGCGTTCGCCGTTCTTCCCCGGAACTGAAACCGTGGGAGGTGACGCCTGAAAACCGCTCCTATGTCATGGAAGCGATGGAGCGTACCTTCGGTGTTGCCGCTGACGGGGTACTGGAAGCACAGCTTGAAGATATTGCATCCGCACTGGCGGCTGAGTATTGGGACGATTACAAAAAGCAGTTCCTCGACATCGTTGCCAACAGCTTCCTTGAGGAGTATGATGAACTCAACATCGAAGTAGCTTTCAAAAATGCGGTGGCAAACAGCGTATCCTATACGATGTATTGCCGGTTCGTGGAAAGTCCCGACAACTACTTCGAGCATGAGGATTTCCAGAAGGTGTTTGATTTTAACACCAGACAGACGGTAAATGCCCTTGGTACTGCGGTGAATGCCATCAGCACAAGGATGTTTCAGGAAATCGAAAAAGCGATTGGAGAACATGAGCAGATTAAAGCTACCGAAAGGAGTACAGATTATGAGCGAGATGACTTACAGACAGGCCGGAGATTATCAGATTCCGAACCTTCAGTTGGAGAACGAGGGAGAGAAACCTCTGGGCAAGTACGGCAGGATGCGTCGAGCATTTTTGGAACAGAACAATCCGATGCTCCTGAACGACATGATTCTGACGGAGAGCCTGTTCCCGCACCTGTGGGAGATCGAGGAAACAGCGAAAGCCAGAGTGGAGTTTCTGATGGAGCAGTACCTGAAGGACAGCCCCGCACCGGACAAGGAAACGCAGCAGATGGCGTGGGTGCAGCACATGAACAGCCTGAAAGCACAGGCGGAGGAAGTCGTGATGACGGAGCTTATCAACAGCTGAGTCTGAACCTTTTCCTCTCCGAAAATGAACAAATCAGTTTTATCGACCGAGCAGAGAGCTTTACGCCCTCTGCTTTTTCTTTTGCCCAGGAAGAAATCGACCACTTCCTTCTGCTTGGTAGCAATACCGATGAAGCCCGAAAAGTCGTAGCGCTGGAATATATGAAGCAGAAGCCGTTGGAAGAAATCGTTCAGACCTTAAAGCAGGTCTATCACGGCGGCTATGGTCTGAAAGAAGATAGCGGGAATATCTGTGCGTGGTATGCCGAGGACGGTATCCACCTTGCCAAAGGTTCCTCTGCCATTGACAGCCCCAGAGCGCAGATCGTTTCTTGGGAAACGGTTGCCGAGCGCATTGGAGAACTGCTTGAAAATGGTCGGTTCGCAACTAATGTGGAACTGGTAGAAGCATCCGGATATGAGCGTCAGAAGTTGGCAGAATCCCTGTGGCATCTTTATCACGATTTGAGTGAAGAAGCCCGTTCCAGCAACTATCTGGCAATTCTTCATCAGGAACCGTTTCGTGGTTTCCCTGACGAAACCGCAGACTTGGCTGAAAAGTTGGATGACCCTCGTTTCCACGCAACCTTGGTACAGCAGTATTCGGAATTTAGAAAAACCCTTGCGGAAAATCCCGATCTGCTTCGTTTTCACTATCACAAGCTGAATCTCATTCAGAAACAGCTGTATGAGTTGAATATGCCTTTGCGTGAGTATCAGACCGATATGATGCAGATGCCCCTTGTCCGCCAGTTCATTACGGATGATGAAGTCAATGCAGACTTGACCCGTGGAAGCGGCTTTTCCGGTGGTAAAGCCCGTATTTATAACTACTGGCAGGAGAATCATTCTGCCAAGGAAAAGATGGACTTCCTGAAGCATGAATACGGAACCGGTGGTCATTCCCATGCCTGCTCTGGTGCAACGCACAGCGGTCAGGATCACGATGCCAAGGGTGTTGCTTACACCAAGAGCGGTTGCGATAAATTGCAGATGTCCTGGGCGCAGGTGGTGCAGAGAATCGACGGTCTGATACGAAAGGGACGCTACCTCAGCCCGGAGGAAGAAGCGGAACGACAGGCTATCGAAGAAGCTAAAACTGATCCGTTGGAAGATGTTTATGACCGTTTCGCAGTGATTGATACCGAGGATGGCGAGTATGCGATCTGGGATAATCAGACCGATGACTACTATGTAGACCCGGAAGGCGTTACGGAATACTTCACGGACGAATGGCTTGCCAATGACTATTTGGAGGAAGTTCGTCAGTCCGTAGCTGCGATGGAGTCGGTTCAGCCAGAAGCGCCTGTGGCAGAGCCTGCCGAAGTTGTGGAAGCATCTGCTTCCGAGGAACCGAAATGGAATTATCAGGTCGGTGACACGGTATATCTGGACGATACAGCTTTCCGTGTGGAGCAGATCACGGACAGAGAAGTTCAGCTGCGTGACCCTACGCTTGCTTATCCCATCTTCCGTGCCGAGAATCGTGAGAATTTCGAGCGTATGCTCTCTCAGGACGAAAGAAACCATGCGGTAAGGGTTGATGCCCAAACCGAAGAAAAGCCCGTTACAGAGGATTTTCTGGGCAAAACCGAACCGAGGGACTACACCCCTGAGTATCAGCTGTTAGACCGTCTGCGTATGGACTGCGAATACTTCCTTGGTGCAGGACAGCACAGCGAAAAGCATCTGTGGGCAGGCAACCGCCATGCACAGATTGCCAAGATGCGTGAGCTGTATGAAATGATTCCCGACAAACCAGAATGGCTGACACCTGAGATGATTAACAGCTACGAGGAGCGCATGGCTCCCCGCTATCTGGTTGCCGCCTACCATCACTTTGAAAACGGCTTCGATGATAAACTGGACTACTACACTCTGGAAGAAGCGGAAAAAGCTGCCCAGGGCTATGTGGACGGAACCATGGAGGATGACGGATTCAAGTACGATGGTGCTGCCGTTTACGATCAGCAGGAGCATAAGTGCATCCGTATCTATGGGGACTACCCTGACGAAAAGGCACACGCACAGGTCAGAGCCAGTGCGGAACCCGAACAGCAGGAACCGGAACACTTCATCGATCATTTTTATGTTGCCGAGGACATTCAGAAGCGGGGTGCGCTGGACATCAAGGAATACAGTTCCTTTGATGATGCCCTGCGAGCCTACTATGCACTTCCTGACACGCAGAGAAAAGCCCTGGGTGCAATGAATACCAGAGATCTGCCGGGTAGTCTGGACTTCGTACAGTGCGTAGATGGAAAGGACACCATCATTCAGGATTATGCCCAGGTGGACGGATGGCAGAATGCCGAAGTCATGGACATTATCGCTCAGCTTGAGCAGTCCATCACCACCAGAGAAATCCCACCTGTTCCTGCGGTGAACTTCCACATCACGGATGACAACATCGGTGAAGGTGGACCGAAGCAGAAATTCGCAAGAAACATCGCAGCCATTGAAACTCTGTTCAAACTGGAAAGCGAGAACAGGAACGCCACTACCGAAGAACAGGAGATTTTGTCGAATTATGTCGGTTGGGGCGGTCTGGCAGATGCCTTTGACCCGGACAAGGGAAATTGGGCGAAGGAGTATCAGACACTGAAAAACCTGCTTTCCGAAGATGAATATGCTGCGGCAAGAGCTTCCACCCTGAACGCACATTACACCAGCCCTACGGTCATTCGCTCCATCTACGATGCGGTCGGACAGATGGGCTTTGAAACAGGAAATATTCTGGAGCCTGCTATGGGTATCGGCAACTTCTTTGGTATGCTCCCTCCTGAAATGCAGAGCAGCCGTTTGTATGGTGTGGAACTGGATTCCATCACCGGCAGAATTGCTCAGAAGCTCTATCCCAACGCAGAAATCAAAGTAGCCGGTTTTGAAATGACAGACCGCCGAGACTTTTACGATCTGGCTGTGGGTAATGTCCCTTTCGGCAACTACAAAGTGTCCGACAAGCCGTATGACAAGCTGGGATTCTCCATTCACAACTATTTCTTTGCCAAGGCTTTGGATCAGGTTCGTCCCGGTGGTGTGGTCGCTTTTGTGACAAGCCGTTACACCATGGATTCCAAGAACTCTGACGCAAGGCGATATATGGCGCAGAGGGCGGAACTGCTTGGTGCAATCCGTCTGCCAAACGATGCCTTTAAGAAAAACGCAGGCACGGAAGTCGTGTCCGACATCCTGTTCCTGCAAAAGCGTGACCATCCGATTGACATTGTACCGGAATGGGTAAACCTTGACCGCACCGAAGAAGGACACACCATGAACAGCTACTTTGTCGCTCATCCTGAAATGGTTCTGGGCGATACGGTGGAAGAAAGTACCGCCTACGGCATGGACATTACAGTGCGTCCCATTGAGGGCATGGAACTGTCCGAACTTCTGAAAGAAGCAGTTTCCCACATCCAAGGAACCTATCAGGCTGTGGAGCTTCCCGAAGCTGACAAGGGTAAGGAAATCGAAACCATTCCTGCAACCCCGGATGTAAAGAATTTCTCTTATACCGTGGTGGATGGCAATGTGTACTTCCGTGAAAACTCCCTGATGCGCCGTGTAGACCTGAATGAGAAAGCAAAAGACCGTGTGATGGGCATGGTGGAACTTCGTGGTATCGTCAACGAGCTGATCGAATATCAGCTTGAGGATTACCCGGATGAAATGATTACTCAGAAACAGGCAGAACTGAATGATGCCTACGATGCGTTTGCCGCAAAGAACGGGCTTATCAATAATCGAGCCAATGGTCAGGCATTTGCTGACGATTCCTCCTACTATCTCCTGTGTTCTCTGGAAAATGTGGATGAGGACGGCAATCTGAAAAGCAAGGCGGATATGTTCACCAAGCGAACCATCAAGCCGGAACGCAGAGTGACGAGCGTGGATACGCCGTCCGAAGCTCTGGCAATCTCTATCGGTGAGCGTGGCAAGGTGGATTTGCCGTTTATGGCACAGCTGCTTGGAACACCTGGAGAATACGATGCGATTCAGGCAGAGCTTCGAGGGGTGATCTTCAAAGACCCGATGGCTCCCGATGCTGTGGAAGTTGGATGGCAGACTGCCGATGATTACCTTTCCGGTGATGTAAGAAGCAAGCTGCGTGTCGCACAGATGGCGGCAGACAGGGATTCTTCCTTCCACATCAATGTGGAAGCCTTGCAGAAAGCACAGCCGAAGGACTTGGATGCGTCCGAGATTGATGTGCGTTTGGGTGCAACATGGATTGATGCCGATTATATTCAGCAGTTCATGGAGGAAACCTTTGAAACGCCGTATTACTTGCGCCGTTCCATTGAGGTCAAGTTCTCCGAGCTGACCGCAGAGTGGCGCATCAACGGTAAGAGTTCTCCCAACTACAACGATGTGGCGGCGTATGTCACCTACGGTACAGAGCGAGCCAACGCATATCGGATTCTGGAGGAAACGCTGAATCTGAAGGATATTCGTATCTATGATACGATTGAAGATGCAGATGGTAAGCAGAAGCGTGTCCTCAATAAAAAAGAAACTACCCTGGCACAGCAGAAACAGCAGGCAATCAAGGATGCGTTCCGAGATTGGATTTGGAGAGATCCGCACAGACGAGAAACCCTTTCCACCAAGTACAACGAACTTTTTAACTCCACCAGACCTCGTGAGTATGATGGCTCTCATATCCGTTTCGGCGGCATGAACCCGGATATTACCCTCCGTGAACACCAGAGAAATGCTATCGCTCATGTGCTATATGGTGGAAATACGCTGCTTGCACACGAAGTTGGTGCGGGCAAGACCTTCGAGATGGCTGCATCGGCTATGGAGAGTAAACGGCTTGGATTGAGCCAGAAATCCCTGTTCGTTGTGCCGAATCACTTGACCTTACAGTGGGCAAACGAGTTCCTGCACCTCTATCCGAGTGCCAAGCTCCTTGTTGCCACCAAGAAGGATTTTGAAACAGCAAACCGTAAGAAGTTCTGCGCTCGTATCGCAACGGGTGACTATGATGCAGTCATCATCGGTCACAGCCAGTTTGAAAAAATCCCGCTTTCTGCCGAACGACAGGAACGGCAGCTGCGGGAGCAGATTGATGAGATCGAGGGTGCGATTGCGGAGCTGAAATGGCAGCGTGGCGAAAACTTCACGATCAAGCAGATGGAGAAAACACGAAAATCATTGGAAGCCAGACTGGACAAGCTCCTTGCCGCTGACAAGAAAGATGATGTCATTACCTTTGAGCAGTTGGGTGTAGACCGGCTGTTTGTGGACGAAAGCCATGCGTTCAAGAATTTGTTCCTCTACACAAAAATGCGAAATGTGGCAGGTCTGTCCACCTCCGAAGCCCAGAAATCTTCGGATATGTTTATGAAGTGCCGCTATATGGATGAGCTGACCGGCGGGCGTGGTGTGATCTTTGCAACCGGTACTCCAGTAAGTAACTCGATGACCGAGCTTTATACGGTCATGCGCTATCTCCAGTACAGTACGCTCCAGCAAAAGAACCTGACCCATTTTGATTCCTGGGCATCGACCTTCGGAGAAACAACAACTGCGATTGAGCTTGCACCGGAGGGAACCGGCTATCGTGCCAGAACCCGATTTGCGAAGTTCTTCAACCTGCCTGAACTGATGAATATGTTCAAGGAGGTTGCCGACATCAAGACCTCTGACCAGTTGCATCTCCCTGTTCCCGAAGCAAAGTTTGAAACGGTTGTGGTTCAGCCCTCTGAGTACCAGAAGGATATGGTGGCTTCCCTTTCAGAGAGAGCAGCAGATGTTCATGCCGGTATTGTAGACCCGTCCGTCGATAATATGCTCAAGATTACCAGCGACGGACGAAAATTGGGACTGGATCAGCGGCTAATGAACACCCTGTTACCCGATGACCCTGACAGCAAGCTCAATGCCTGCGTGGGAAATATCCTGCGTATCTGGCAGGACGGTCAGGCTGACAAATTGACCCAGTTGGTGTTCTGCGACCTTAGCACACCGAAAAATGATGGAACCTTCAATGTCTATGATGATGTCAAAACCAAGCTGATTGCAAACGGTGTGCCTGCGGAAGAAGTTGCCTTTATCCATGATGCAGATACCGAGGCAAAGAAAAAAGACCTCTTTGCCAAGGTTCGTACCGGGCAGGTGCGAGTGCTTCTTGGCAGTACGCAAAAGATGGGTGCAGGAACCAACGTCCAGGACAAATTGGTGGCAGTTCACCACTTGGATGTGGGTTGGCGTCCGTCTGATATGACCCAGAGAAACGGTCGTATCATCCGTCAGGGCAACCGGAACAAAGAGGTTCAGGTGTATCAGTATGTGACCGAGGGAACCTTCGATGCCTACCTGTATCAGACCTTGGAAAACAAGCAGAAGTTTATTTCTCAGATTATGACCTCCAAATCACCGGTTCGCTCCTGTGACGATGTGGATGAGCAGGCGCTGTCCTATGCGGAGATCAAGGCGCTGTGTGCCGGCAATCCGCTTATCAAGGAAAAGATGGACTTGGACATTGATGTGGCAAGGCTGAAGGTGCTGAAAGCTGACCACCAGAGCCAGCAGTACCGTATGGAAGATAAGCTTCTGAAATACTTCCCGGCTGAGATTGAAAAGCAGACAGGCTATATTCATGGCTTTGAAGCTGATATTAAAACCGTGGAAGCACACCCGCAGATTGCCGATGGCTTTTGCGGCATGGAAATCATGGGCAAAGCCTACACCGAAAAGGCAGATGCCGGTGAAATCCTCCTTGCGGCTTGTAAGGACACGAAAAGTGCCGATCCGGTTCCTCTTGGCAGTTACCGTGGCTTTCAGATGGAGCTTTCGTTTGACAGTTTCCGGAACGAGTTCGATGTGACCCTGAAGGGCGCTGTGAGCCACAGAGTAGCCCTTGGAACGGACGCACGAGGAAATATCACCCGACTGGACAATGCCCTTGCAGGCATCCTTGAGCGCTTAGAACGAGCCAATGAGCAGTTGAATAATCTCTACAATCAGCAGGAAGCAGCCAAGGCGGAGGTTGGAAAACCGTTCCCGCAGGAAGCAGAGCTGACAGCCAAAAGTCAGCGACTGGCAGAACTGGATGCAGCCCTGAATATGGAGGACTCTGTGGAAAATCGTGACGAAAGAAGCGAGTCAGAGCGTCCTTCTGTGTTGGCTGATCTGAAATCCAAAGCGGAGCATATCCCGCCTGCAAAATACTCTGAAACCCGTGAGGAGGTGTTGTAATGGCAAAGCGAGATCAGGATGTTCATTTCCTTGCATCCAAGGAGGAGGTCGAGCGAATCCATGAGAAGATGGACGAGCTTGGCATCCGCAGCATGGGAGCCTATCTGCGGAAAATGGCTCTGGATGGTTACTGTATCAGACTGGATTTGCAGGATGTGAAAGCCCTGGTTTCGCTCCTGCGAATCTGCTCCAACAACCTGAACCAGTACGCAAAGCGAGCGAACGAAACAGGCAGCATCTATCGTGCTGACATTGAGGATTTGCAAAAACGGCTGGAGGAGATCTGGACGGACATGAGAGAAGTTCTTGTTCGCCTGTCCTCAATCCAGTAATCCGACAACTTGTTGGGAAGTCGCAGTTTCGGCTGCGGCTTTTACATAAGGGTTGACATCATTGCGTTATGGCAGATACCCTTGTACAATATAATTAAAAGAAAGGGGTTGAGCCTATGAAGCTGGTATTGAAGATATTGGCACTGCCGGTGCTGTTCGTTGTAAAAGTGATTTGCATTCTTGGAAATCTGCTTACAAATGTTGTGTCCTATGTAATTGGTTTATTGCTCTTGGTCATTGGCGGATCTGCGATTTACTGCATTGTAAAGGCTTTGTGGCAGTCCCTGCTTATTCTTGTGGTTCTTGGAATTGCGACAATAGCAGCGGTGTTCTTGCTCGTCTGGGCTGTTATGAAAGTCGAGAATATTGGAGAAAGTCTGGGAGCATTTATCAGGTCATAAGATAATATCAGAGAAAAGTCACCGACCGGTGGCTTTTTCTTTTTGGGAAGGAAGTGATGGGAATGGCAGCGACAAGATTGATTGCACTCCATGTGAATAAGGGAAAGACGGTCGCTCAATGTTTGGCAGACAGAACCGACTACTCACAAAATGCCGCAAAAACCAATGATGGCGAATTTATCAGTTCCTATGAGTGTGATCCAAAGACAGCAGATGAGGAATTTCTGCTTTCCAAACGGCAGTATCAGCATATTACCGGCAGACAGCAGAAGAACAATATCATCGCATACCAGATACGCCAGTCCTTTAAGCCGGGAGAAATCACCCCGGAAGAAGCGAACCAAGTCGGCTATGAAACAGCGATGCGATGGACAAAGGGAAAACACGCTTTCATCGTTGCGACCCACATCGACAAATCCCACATTCACAATCATATCATTTATAATTCGACCTCGCTGGATGCCACACGGAAATTCAAAAACTTCTTTCTTTCCGGTCTGGCGGTGCAAAGACTCAGTGATATGGTTTGCCTGGAACACGGGCTGTCCATTATTACACCGAAGCCGTATCGGGAGCGCCAGAAAAGAACTGTTTATCCCAAGAAGCGTACCCAGCGTGACGAATTATGTGATGCGATTGATGCGGTGCTGAAGCAGAAACCAAAGAGCTTTGATGGCTTTGTTCAGGCTCTGGCTGACATGGGATTTGAGTTCAAGGATGGAAAGCAGCCTGCGTTCAAGGGCGAGAATCAGAAGCGTTTCATTCGGCTGCGTTCCCTGGGCGAAGGATATAGCAAAGAGGAAATTCAAGCGGTTATCTCCGGCAAGAACCTGCACAAATCAAAAGGCGGCTCTGCCAAGGCTCCTGCCCCGAAGCAGTTCCAGATGCTGATTGATATTCAGGCAAAGATGGCCGAGGGCAAGACGGTCGGTTATGAAAAGTGGGCGAAGAAGTTCAACCGAAAAGAAGCTGCCCGAACGGTAATCCTACTGAAAGAAAAAGGCTTGGGCAACTACGACGATCTGACTGCTCATATTGAAAATCTGTCTGCCCGGTTCGATGCGCTTTCTGATTCTATCAAGGTCGCAGAGAAACGTATGGTTGAGGTTCAGGCGTTGCAGCAGCACATCAAAAATTATCGCAACACAAGGCAAATTTATATCGAGTACCGCAAGTCTGGATATAGCAAAAAATTCTTTGAAGAACACCGTCAGGAAATCACAATTCATAAAGCGGCGAAGCAAGCCTTTGATGAATTGCAGATTACAAAGCTCCCGTCCATGCAATCATTGTATGAGGAGTTTCATCAGCTGGCAGTCCAGAAAAAGCAGGACTACGCTGAGTACCGTCAGATCAGAAAAGAGAAAGAAGAACTGCTGATTGCCAAACGGACGGTTGAAACGATTTTGAATATCGACAGGCAGAAAGAGCAGGAAAAAGAGAAAGAGAAAGAGGAAAAGAAGAACTTCCGTTAAAGCAAAAAGCCACGGTCTGCACTCCCCAAAGGGTGCGGATCGTGGCTGCTTTTTTGCTTTTCGATTTCGGTGCTTTCAACCATGGGCAAATTTTTATTCTACTGTTCTTTGAGAAACGATTGAAAATCGTGTAGCCATCATCGGCAGATGATGTTCAAAGGGGATTGGGGATGCTTCCCCAACAAGCAAATTTGCGAAGATTGCACCGAAGGGAAAATCGAGAAAATGAGTGAACCTGTACAGGTTTACACTGCTTGCCAATTTGTGAGATTATGAATTTAGTATCGAGAATAGGGTACACCTAAATTTTGCAATGCTGCAACCCTATCATCGTTGCATGGATGAGTTGAGTATCTTTCGTTTTGATTCCTTTTACCAGGGTTTCTTTTCCCTCTAGTAATTCTTTTACATTTGTTTTGGTGAGTTTTTTCTTTCTAAAATGTTCAGCTAAAGTGAAGGTACATTCAGGATAATTTGAACAACCATAAAACGATTTTTTTAATACAATATTGTTGCCACACTTAGGACATTTTCCTACAAGGGGTCCCGAGCGCTTAGTGGGAATTTGTACCCCTTATCGATACAAATTCCCCGTAGGCGCTAGGGACCTCTTTAGCTCCTTGGAAGCTGTCAGTAGTATACCTAATAATTTATCTACATTCCCTTTAGTAACGTGTAACTTTCCAAATTTACAAAAGCGACTCATAGAATTATTTCCTCCCGTTAAATGATAGATAACTATTAAAAATAGACAATACTTGCTCATAAGTAACGGTACTTAAATTGTTTACTTTGGCGTGTTTCATTGCTTGATGAAACTGATTTTTAGTAAACAGTTGACGATATTCTCGATTGACCCATTTTGAAACAAAGTACGTATATAGCTTCCAATATTTATCTGGAACATCTGTGGTATGGCGGGTAAGTTTTATTAAGACACTGTTTACTTTTGGTTTAGGATGAAAGCATTCCGCTGGCAGCTTAAGCAATTGCTGAATCGAGACTTGAGTGTGCAAGAGCAACCCTAGTGTTCGGTGAATATCCAAGGTACGCTTGTAGAATCCTTCTTCAACAATCAGATAGATGTCAGACGCATGGCTTTCAAAAACCACTTTTTTAATAATTTGTGTGCTTAAATGGTAAGGAATACTCCCAACAATTTTATACCTCTGTTTGTTAGGGAATTGAAACTGTAGAATATCTTGGTGAATTAAAGTGACACGAGTATTCAGTTTTAATTTTTCTGACGATAAGTTGAATAGATGACTGTCTAATTCAATAGACGTTACCTGTTTACTTATTTTAGCCAGTTTCGTCGTTAAATGCCCTTTACCTGTTCCAATTTCGTAAACGGTATCGGTTTCTTTTAAATTCAATTGTTTTATTATTTGGTTGAGTACTTTTTCACTCGTTAAAAAGTTTTGAGAATATTTTATATTTTTGTTCATGTAATCACTCCTTCTTAATTACAAATTTTTAGCATCTACTAATATACCAATATTGCAGGAATCAAGATTAGAATACAAGTATTGGCATAATTTTTCCTGTTCAGCACGACTCAAAACTCTCATTTCCTTCGTTTGACGTTTTATCTGTATAGATCGTGCGTCACAAGAAATGGCTTTCCCGTTTCGGGTGGCAAATTGTAAGACATTTCGAATTAGAGATAAAATATCTGAAACAGTTTTAGAGGAAAGTCCATTCTCCTTTAATCCACCAGAAACAAGGAAAAAATTACACTGCGTTTCAATAAACTCGTGTGTTATATCACGCAATTGTTTGCTTCCGAACACAGGAAGTATATACGAGCTGAGAAGATTCCTATATTTGTTGCTTGTAGATTCCTTCACTTTAGGACATATAGCTTGAAACCATTCCATAGCAACCTGTTCAAATTGATCTGAGCTAATTTCTGGATCGACAGTGACAGAATTACTCGTGCACGAACTTTGACTGATAAGTTTTGCCTTGACTTCTCGATATGACTTTGCATAAACATAACCGTAATTGGCTTTGCCTGTAGAAGATCGGGACTTAATGTATCTTCCTTCCCATCTGCCGTCTTTCCTTTTGTAAATATTTTCTCCTTTTCGTGCCATAAGGTACACCTCCTTCAATATGACTATAATTCTGACGGCAAATTGTGACTTTGGAACTTTCTAAGATGGATTTTTGTGCAAAACCTCGTGTTTTATGTCCCTAACATATTGACAAACAGTGCGACAATTTGTAAAATAAAGATATAAACTAAAAAAACAGAGAAGAATGCGATTCGTGGAGTAATGTACTCTACGAATTTTTTATTTTAAAGAACCTCAAGATAGCTCATATTGTCGTCTTGGGGTTCTTTTCATTCTATCATTTAATGCAATCTGCCTATAAAATTTTATCATATTGCATTTATAAATGCAACTTGCACCCGATGTTGGTTGTTGAGATTTTTGGTACATTTTATAATGTATAGCAGAATCATACACAGCATGGAGGTGATTGAAACGCAACCGGAAATTGATTACGTTAAGATTGGTCAGCGCATTAGAGCTGCCCGACTGGAAAAGGGTTATAGTCAGGCTGATTTGGGTGCGTTGGTTGGTTGCTCGAACAATCATATGAGCCATGTTGAAGTTGGACAGACGAAAGTTTCTTTGGCAATGCTTCTAAAACTGGCATTCGTCTTGGAAAAGAACTTTGACTATTTTTTACTGGATACCCCATATGCAAAATGCGACAGCATCATTGATAATGAGATTGCTGCAAAACTGAAAAAGTGTAATGTAACAACATTGATAACCGTAGGAAAGTTGATTGATGTCTTGATTGACCAGCAAGAGATGATAAAAAAAGCGGAGCTTGATTGATATAATGAAAAAGAAGCCCATTGACGGTACAGAGTGAACTGCTATGGGGTTCTTTTTTGCAGCACAATATACTGATTCTTTAAGAAGCAAAAAGTCCACCAGTCATGATGCACTACGCATCGTACTGGTGGACTTTTTCTGTAAAGATATAAAAATAGATATTCATATATCGCCATAACCAATGTCGTTATCGTAGGCATGAAGATCTTCTTTCAGGAAATCTGCTTTACGAATATACATCGAATTTACCAGCTCTCCTTTTTCGTGGAGCAGGCTGAATTTGTAGTCTAATAATGCTGCCGGTACATAGAGCATTTTAGCCGTTTCAAAAAATGTGTGTTCCGAAAGGCATTCCAGGACTTTCCCATCTTCTAACAGAAGCTCCGCCGCAAAGAAGTTTGCTTCATTTTCTTCGATTGATCTATCATCAAAAACTTCCATTTCTTGAAAGCCGTGCATCATAGCGATTTTTGTATGCAGGACAGCGTGTCCTAATTCATGTGCGACTAATATACGCTCCAGGATACCGTTCACATTGTGATCTATCACGATATTCTTTTGTCTGGACTGGTAATAGAAGAAGCCCTTCAATTTCTTCTGTAAATCGTAATAGTGGATTTTGATACCTAACAGCTGACATAGCTCGTAAGGGTCTCTGGTGTGATATTTTCGCACAAGCTTATCGACAGTTTCAATGATATGCTCTGCCGTTTTCATTTGCTTCACCTCCGAATCGCACACAGAAAACATATTCTGTGCTTGAGGATTTTACTCTTTATCTTTATGCTTTCTGTATTTCTTCGGAGTGTACTTTTCCCGTGCTGTTTTCTTAGAGTCCATATAAACTGACATAATCGCCTGGAAGAATACATCTTTTGCGTCCTCGTCCAATTCTCCACCGGCAAACAGAGAATTTACACGACCCAACACTTCCTGAGCTTCTTTTGCTCCTTTTGAACCGAAGTTTTCCTTTGCCTCTAAAATAAACATATCCTGATCTATATGGCTCTGGCTATCCGTTTCAGATTCGTCCAAAAGATAGGACACAGAGATATGCAGTGCTTCAGCAAGTTTTCTGATGTTGCTTTTTCTGGGGAGTGTTCCGAGCTGCTCATAGGTGTAAAGGGATCTTTCGGAAATGCCGGTCATCTGGGCAAGCTCCGTTTGAGATAGGTTCATAGCCAAACGAGCTTCTTTAATTTTTTCTCCAAATGTCATGGTAGTATCCTTCCTTTCAAAAAATATTTATTCGTAACTTCCGATTATTTGTTGACAAACTTCTGGAAAATGCTATAATAAGAATCATAACAGAAGTTTTAATTCCACTTAATTATATATCGGAACTTTTATAAAGTCAAGAACTTCCGATTTCACTTCTGTTATTTTAATCAAATATCGGAAGTTATAGTCATTCTTGTCCCATGGTATTTGTTTCCCTTTAGCCAAGTGACAGGAGTTAGAAAGGAATTCTTATTTTATGGATTAGGCTGAAAGGAGATTCTGAATGAGCAGATATAATACACAGGTATTAAGCAGTATTCGAATGCTTTGCCGGATGCAGAACATTGACGAGAAGGTTCTGTATGAAAGAGCAAAGCTGATTTTATCCATATATCGAGAGGTGTGCTGGTCTACCATTGATCGTGCGAATGATGTATGTGATACCCTTATTTGTACTTACGGTGACAGCTTAGATGGTGCATTGATTTATCTGGAGAACTTTGCTCCGGATGAAGCGAGAGAACGATTTGAAGAACGCATTCGCAGCTTATTTGAGACAAAGTGGATCATTGAACTGGTAGATATGGCTATGTTGAAAATCAGAGAATATCCAGATAAAGGCGCTCTGTACTGTGAGATTATCTCAAAGGCATATCTCAACCGCTTCAAGTACAGGGAATCAGAAATGCTGGAGGTTTTGAATATGGAACGCAGCACCTACTATGACCGAAAGAAAGAAGCGATACTGTTATTTGGTCTGTCACTTTGGGGAACAGCCATTCCTAAATTGAAAGATTTCCTGGAAAGTGCCCGGGAGGAAGAAGCATTGTGTTATTGTGAATGCTAAGACAGGATTTTAGTCCGACTAAAATCCGATGAAAATACGACGGTTCCCCTACTGAAAGTCCGACTTGTCCAGTGTTAAAATGGCTATGCTGGGAGATAGCGGCATAAAATTGAATAGAGAGAGTTACGCCTCGTGCCTGTAATGGGTACGGGGCTTTTTTTATACCTGCCTATTTTCCCCCATAATTAACACAAAGGCATGAACGAGAGCTTGGAGTAATTTACTCCGGCTCTTTTTTTATGCCTGCAAGGAGGACAGGCAGATGGCAAAGGGTATTGAGAATCGGGCACGATCTCCTCCCGCTGTTTTTGATTTTGCAACTTCACAAATTCAAAAACACGGAGGAACGAAAATGTATTACGACTTGGTTGAAAGCGGAAAAAGAATTAAAGCCTTGAGAAAGGAACATGGGCTTACACAGGAACAGCTTGCGGAGCAGTTAGGTGTTGCCGCAAACACCATTGCACGAATTGAAACCGGCAACAGAGGTATCTCTATTGATTTGGCAATCGAACTGGTTGTGCGCTTTGAGACAACCCTTGATTACATATTTTTAGGTCGTGAATAACCTCAAAACTATACCTACGAGGCAATAAAAACTTGCATGAGGAACAGGTACAATTTAGATACAGCCAAAGAAAATCGGCTGCTTGATCCTTGAAAACTGAATACACAGTCATCGAATACGTTCCTGTTGCCGGTGCGAGAGCATCAGCCACATCAGCGGTACGCCGAGACGTATCGGATAGAGAAACAGAACGACTTTCTTCTATAAATTAAGCGCTTGTCTCTCTCCCGATGCCAGCGATCAATACTGGCTTGTAAATATTGGGTTGCTCCCAATACGGCCATGAAAGCAACAGGATTAAAGATACTTCTCTACGGAGCTGGCGGAGAACCCGGCAGAGGTTAGATTCCTATGGAACTGATTCGCAATCAGTCGTTCGGTGATTCCCTGAGGGCGTAAGCCCTCTTTCCCAGGGGTGCGTGGCAAATATGGGACACATAGACTTTTGGACTGACTGCCTGATTCCTTTCTGGCAGTCAGTTATTACATAGCCAACGAAAGGAGGTCATGGCACATGATGAAAGAAAATTGGGTATATTGCCGTGGTGATATTTATTGCGCCAAGCTGGACCCGGTAGTTGGGTCGGAACAAGGCGGCATCCGTCCGGTTATCGTCATTCAGAACGATACCGGTAATAAACACGCTCCCACATTGATTGTGGCAACGGTCACCACCAGAATCCATAAGAAAGCGAATATGCCGACGCACTTTGTTATTTACGACAATCCTGCATTCAAAGAAGCGTCCGTTGTTCAGCTGGAACAGATTCGTACCATTGATAAAAGCAGGATTGATAATTACTTAGGTAAGGTAACGCCCCGTGAAATGGTAGCGATTGAGAAAGCCTTATCTGTCAGCCTGGCAATGGAACAGCTGAAAAAGCGTTCCCCAAAACATAAAGCAAAGAGAGCGAAGGAGTGAACATAAATGTTTGAAGAAAGAATCGCTGCCATGAATCAGCGCACCGAAGAAGCGATGGCTGCTAACGCAGTTCAGTTTGATAAGAGAACCTATACGGTTGATGAGATTCAGGATATTCTGGGCATCAGCAGAACCAGCGCATACAACCTTGTGAAAAAGAAAGTTTTCCATAGCGTCCGCATCGGTGGCAGTATCAGAATCTCCAAAAAGAGTTTTGATGAGTGGTTGGATCATCAAATGTAAGATTTGTCAAGGGCGTCGTACAACCCGGCGACAAACTTCAAAACATATTGAGAGTTCGATAAAATGTAGCCATGACAAGAAACACATGGCTACATTTTTTACATAGGAGGTTGTACGATGGCGGAAATGAGAAAACGCACGAGTATGTCTGTTCTGGAAATGGGCAGGATGCTCGGTCTTGGTAAAACGGAGTCATACTGGCTCATTAAGAAGAATTACTTCAAAACCATTCTTGTCGGCAACACCATGAGGGTGATGATCGACAGCTTTGAAGAATGGTATGCCAATCAGTTCAAATACCAGAAGGTCGATGGAACCCCTCCCGGCGAGGAATTGAAGAAAACTACATATTCAATGGAGGAGCTTGGACAGCGCCTTGGGCTGAAAGAAGCGACTGCTTACGAACTGGTTGCCAAAGGGCATTTTGATGTGGTCGATGTCCTGGGCAAGCGCAGAGTGACAAAGGAGAGCTTTGAAAGATGGTATGCTTCTCAAACCGATTACCGCACGGTAGAGGATCAGGAACTGGATGCAGATATTATGGCATCCACCTACGGTCTGCCGGAAATGGCAAGAATGCTTGGGGTACATCGTCAGACCATTTACTATATCGTTGCCAATGAAGATTTTGAGCTTATCAAGGTTGGCAGGTATAAGCGAGCTACCAAAGAGAGCTTTGAAAAATGGTATCACAATCAGACCCGCTACCAGTTAGCGGAAGATAGACAGGAAAGGAGCTGATTACATGGCATCTATCGTTAAGAGAAAAAAGAAGTATTCTGTGGTTTATACATACACCGATGAGAACGGCAACAAGCGTCAGAAGTGGGAAACCTTTGAAACGAATGCCGAAGCAAAGAAAAGGAAGTTGCAGGTTGAATATGAGCAGGAGTCCGGAACCTTTATTCCCCCTTCTGCTAAAACCGTCAATGATCTTTTGGATGAGTATATGTCAATCTATGGTGTGAACACCTGGGCGATGTCTACCTATGAAAGCAGAAAGAGCCTGATTGCAAACTATATTCGTCCCCTCATCGGTGATATGAAGCTGGAGGATGTCACGCCGAGAATCATGGACAAGTATTACCGAGATTTGCTTTCTGTCAAAGCGGTTTCTTCTAAGTATGTAAAAGCCCGTACAGAATATCTGACTCCGCATACTGTCCGAGAGGTTCACAAGACATTGCGAAATGCTTTCAATCAAGCGGTCAAGTGGGAATTGATGACCAGAAACCCTGTGGAGCACGCTACGCTGCCGAAAGAAGAACACAAGACCAGGGATATCTGGACAGCAGAAGTGCTCCAGAAGGCTCTGGAAGCCTGTGACGATGATATTCTTCGTCTGGCTATTAACCTTGCCTTCTCCTGTTCCCTGCGAATGGGCGAGCTTCTGGGGCTTACCTGGGACTGTATTGACATTTCCCCCACCAGTATTGAACTTGGTCAGGCAAGCATCTTCGTTGAAAAGGAGTTGCAGAGAGTAAATCGTGAAGCGATGGCAGATCTGGACGGTAAGGACATCATGTTCAAGTTCCCACCGACCTTCGCCAGTACGCATACCGCATTGGTTCTCAAAACTCCTAAGACCAAAACAAGTGTCCGCAAGGTGTTCTTACCGAAAACCGTAGCGGAAATGTTGGTACAGCGAAAGGCTGACATCGAAGAACTGAAAGACCTTTTCGGTGACGAGTTCGTAGACTTCAATCTGGTTTTCTGTTCTTCCAATGGCAAGCCGATTGAGGGGCAGGTTATCAACCGTGCTTTCAATAAGCTGATTGAGGAGAAGGGACTGCCGAAAGTGGTTTTCCATAGTCTCCGACATTCCAGTATCACTTACAAGCTGAAGCTGAACGGCGGCGATATGAAATCCGTTCAAGGCGATTCCGGTCATGCACAGGTCAAGATGGTAGCGGATGTTTACTCCCATATCATCGACGATGACCGCAGACTGAACGCTGAAAGAATGGAAGCTGCGTTCTACTCAGGCAGACAGGCAACGCCTGAGCCGGTTCAACCAGCCGCAACGGAAAGCTCCGCTGATGATAAAGAACTTCTTCTGAAGCTTCTGCAAAATCCGGAAATGGCAGCACTCCTGAAGTCGCTGGCAAAAACATTATAGTAACTGCAAGGGCAGATCCTTTTACATAGCTACAATAGCTGTAAAAGGGTCTGCCCTTATTTTTTTGTTATGGAGGTCAACGAGTATGGATAGAATCTTTATGGACGAGTATTACGAGCATCTGAGAGCTGACAATATCGAGGCATTTTCCAAGGAAAGGAACGACGAATATGTTGGCAGAGCTGAGGAATACAAAGCAGCAAAGTCGGCATTGCTTGAAGGATTGGGACTTGAGCATTTGTTTGACCATAGCCATGAACTGACTCCGAAAGAGAAAGAAATATGGATGCTGTTCGATAGGGTTGATGTAGCAGAGCTTCTTGCAAGGGATGCTTTTGCCAAGGGTGCTTATATGCTCGGCGCTGAGGATAGAGAGATTATGCTGAAATAAAAAAAGACCTGCTTCGGCGGGTCTAAATTACATAGAATCATTGAGTCTGAAAAACCTTTGAAATTCTTAATAATTCTGGTTGAAAAATTCATTTTGAAATGATATATAAAACAGACTGAAATCTGTGTCTAAGGACACCCGCACCCTCACACGAGAATGAATAGGATTTCCTATCATTTCGCATCACGAGAAGTTACATAGTGACATTTACTTGCACTTGCAACGTCCACCAAAAATCGAAAGACTTGCTAATTTCGAGCCAATCGGACGGTGTAAAATCCCTCTGAATTAGCTATCACAGCGTAGTATCAGATGGGATTTGAAATGCTGAAAAACCTTGTATTTCCAAGCATTTTTAAGCATTAGATGCCACTTCCCGATGTCGTATCGGGTCTACTCCTAAGCGTGGGGTCGGAGGTTCAAATCCTCTCTGGGACGCCAGAAAGCACCGCTGCAAGCCTTTTTTCAGGGTTTGCAGCGTTTTTTTGTTCCTCCTTCTCCCGGCAATTTTGCTTCTGTTACCGAGAGATTTTTATACGCCGCATGATGTATATTTGCTAATTGGACTCGAACGCTTTTCAGAAATTTGCTAAGAAAATTCTACGTTTTGCTAATTCGATTTTTCGGATCACTTTGCCGGGGCTTGCGCCGCTATCAGGGCTGCGAGCGCACTCGCCAGCTCCGGCGACTTCTGAAGCTGCTCCACAAGGCTTTCAAGGTCCAGGGTCGCAGGCTCCGATTTTGCCGGTTCCTCCGGCGGACGGACATTGCGAAGATCAGGCTTGGCATAGAAGGCAGTCTCGAATTTCTGAGCATTGACCTTTCTATCCTCGTCCAGAATGTGAGCATAGATACTGGTTATCATGTCGATCTCGGCATGGCCCGTATCGCCCTGGGTGGCTTTCAGATCGCCGTGGTTGAGTTTCAATTTGTAGGTGGTACTGGAATGACGGAGAGAATGAAAGACCACCTTTGGCAGCCCTGCGTCCTCACGGAGCTTTGCAAATTCTTTGAGGATGATACGATCCTCGCAGGGCCGTCCATTGGGAAGTGCCACCACCAGATCGAAGTCCTGATACTCGTCGCCCAGGAAGCCTTTCAGCTCGTCCTGTGACTTCTTCCATTCCCGCAGGATGTAGGCCAGCGTTTTCGGCAGCCATACCTTACGGATGCTGGAATCAGTTTTCGGCTTTTTCAGAATAATTCTTGTGCTGGTGTTCGGCATGAGCGGAGTGAAGATGTAGTAGATATCCTTCTCACCCAGCGTTTCAATCGCCCGTTTGGAAGCCCTCGTCAGCTCCTTGTCGATGTAGACATAGGCGTTATCCGCCGCAATATCTTCATCGGAGATATGGACGTTCTCCCAGGTCAGACCCAGGATTTCACCCATACGCAGAGAGCATGCAAAGGAAAGGTTCATTGCTACATAGAGCTTGCTGTCCGTGCATTTGTCCAGGGCAAGACGAATCATATCCGCTGTCCAGATATCCCGTTTCGCATACTCCGTTTTCGGGAGGATCACATTGTCAAAGGGATTTCTTGCAATGATTTCCCATCGTACCGCCTGCTTAAACGCACACCGCAGGAGCTTGATGATCTTTTCAATGGTCTTGTCGCTGACATAGGTGGTAACGGCCTTTCGGGTCTTGGTAGACACCGACTTGGTTTTCTGTAAGGTTTGGATATAACCGTCAACCGCACGGGGAGTAACCGCCTGTACCTCCATATCACCGATGATCGGATTGATATAGTTCGCAATCAGTGCCGTTTGGCCGTCATACATAGACACGCCCCATTTCTTTTCTCCGTAAAGAGATACGAAGTCATAAAGGAACTCGGTGATCGTCTGATTGCTTGGTGGGAGAAAAGTTCCCGTGTGCTGCTGATTTTCGATTTCCGCCTTGCGCTTTAAGGCCTCTTTGTGGGTATGCCAGGTTTCCCACTTCTGTTTGGTTTCTCCGTTTTCGTCCACATAGTTGTAAACAACGGAATAGTTTTTCTTTCGCTTGATTATAGATGCCATATCGTTCTTCCTTTCTTGGATCACAGGTCGAGGGAGTCAAGCCACTCGTCAAATGACCGCTTGGAAATGCGTATGGCGTTACCAATTCGCACGATTTTGAAGTGCCCTTCTTTTACAAGGATATATGCGGAAGTTCTTCCAATGCCCAGGATTTGAGCAATATCGTCAACCGTATATGTCCTTCTTTCAGGGGTTTCTTTCTTCGTGCCGTTCCATGTTTGAGACATGAGAACCCCCTTTCAGTTATGAAAAGAAACAGCACGAATATGTGTGGGTAATATAACTTCCACCATTATTTTACCGTGCTGTTCCGTGTTTGTCTGCTGCTAATTGAAAAGTTTACGATCTATCCATAAACTTTCAAAAAAGAAAAGTAGGCTTACGGACGGCTGCTGGCACAGCTCCACGGGAGTCTAACCCCGGCCCATGCTGATGGGTGCGGCGCACAATGCTTTGTGGGCGTTCAATGCGCGAGTATCATTATCCTGCCTGCATATCATCGCCCACAGGCTGCCACACCTGTTTTACGGCCCGTTTTTGTCGCTCTCCTGTTTAGCAGGGGTCCCGTCCTGCGGACTTGCAACAGGGTCATGGCGCACCGGCCGACCGGCTCCACACAGACAGATCGTATCCGTCTGCCTTATGCTGCGCCGGAGGTCTCCCGCCGGGCTTTCTTTGTCAAGGAGCTATAACGGGACGCCGCGTGGAAAGGGGAACACGCAGCGCCCGGTCCTGGATCAGCTCAGGTCAAAATCCAGAATGGAAATAATCAGCTTTGCTTCCAGCCGACCGCGCAGATCTTCGTCCACCTGGGTACGGGGATAGCCGTCAGGGCCATAGCTCGTCCGTGTAGACAGCGCGGCAATGTAGCCGGAGTAATGCCGGACTACCCGGTTCACCGCTTCGGGGTCGCCTCCGACAGCGGCGGCGATCACCGGGTAAGGGATCAGCGATGCCCGCGTGCACGCAGATTTAGTCATCCGCTTCACCTCCCATCAGCTCTGTCAGCAGCCGATAGGCTTTATGCCTGCGGGTATTGACCGTCCGGCGGGGCATGTTTATGTACCTGGCGATCTGTGCGTCGGTCATCCGCAGGAACCAGTGCATCATAAAGATTTCCCGGTCCTCCTGGGACAGCCCCAGAAGCGCCTCGGCCAGCCCGTCGTCCTCGATCAGGATCACGGCCCCTCCCACAGGGAAGGTCGTGTATTCCCACGGGTAGCGGTCATATACCGCAAGCTGGGCCATTTCTGCCTCGGACAGTTCTTCCAAAGATGTGAAACGCTTCTGGTGCCGGCTGATCTGGCGATAGCCGTTGCACGCCTCGCATTTCAGCACCTTCTTGCAGTAGCTGTCAAAGGCGTACTGCTTGTGCTCGTAGTGGCGGTCAGGTTTCAAGTTCTCACCTCCCTTCGTGCCGGGAGGCAGTTCTTTTCTTCCCCTTTCGCTCACTACTCGTTCACGAGTGGTCTGGCTTGGCCGGTTTTCGGGATCTATCTGAAAAAATTTTTTGCCGCTCATAATTGGCTCCTTTCGTTTCGTTCGGGGTGACAGGCCAGAACGAAACGGGGCGGGGAGCGGCAGCCCACGCCCAGGCGCTCAAAGAAACGGGTTTTGTGAGATATGAGCCACAGTATATAAAAAGCGAGCCATAACTCACTTTCATGAGCATGGCTCGCTGCTGCGTTATTGGAATATTTTTCGTAGTGGCATGGGCGTCCGCCGTACAAACGGTAAACCCCGCCTTATTTTGACCTCCTTTGTGTTGGCGCTCTCATCCATATCCCCCTTTACTCCGAAATATGAGTTATAACTCACTTTGCATGAGCTGTATGGTTATTTATATGAGCGGAAGCACACCCTACAATGATGTAGAGGTGATGTGTAGTGAACAATCCGCTGGATCTATTTGCATGGAAGGTGCGGTCAGAACGGAAGCGCCAGCATCTGACGCAGAAGCAGTTAGCTGAACGCCTCGGTATGAACCCCCGCACGATCATAGATTTGGAGACCTGCCAGAGTAATCCGAAATTTGAAACGGTGGTCCTTGTCGCCAAAGAACTGAATATCAGCGTGGACGCCGCTATCTTCCCGGAAATGGTAAATCAGACAGTCTCGAAAACAGTCGTGGACTTCTTTGCCGGGAAAAGCGAAGCAGAGATCGAAAAATTTATCGCGCTCTGCAAACAGGCGGAAGCCTTCCAGAAAGACGAGTAACGCGGTCGGGTTCGATGTGCCCGGCCGCGTTACTGTTTCACCCGTTTGCTATGCGGGCAGTTTATTCTTCTTTTGTTTTGTAAGCATTTTTCAGATGCTCGAAGGACTCCTGGCTGATGACATGCTCCATCCGGCAGGCGTCCTTTTCCGCCGCTACAGGGTCTACTCCAGCCTCGATCAGCCGGTCGGTAAAGAAGAGGTGCTTTTCGTAGATTTGCTCCGCCACTTCCCGGCCCACGTCGGTCAGGTGCAGGAAATAGTCGCTGTCCATTGTCAGGAAGCCCCCGTCCCGCAGGGTCGCCACCGCATGGCACACACTGGGCTTTGACACCTCCATGTGCCGGGCCACATCTACGGAGCGCACCATACTGCGTTTCTTTTGGAGAACAAGGATGGTTTCCAGGTAGTCCTCCCCGGACGCATGAAGTTTCATCTGAACCTCCTTTACTGAGCCAGCTTCCAGCCGATGGCCTCCTGTCTGGCCGATACAAAATCGGCATACAGGCCCTTTTGCTGGATCAGCTCCGCATGAGTGCCGCGCTGGACGATATGAGCGTTGTCCAGTACAAGGATCTGATCGGCGTTGCGGACGGTTTTCAGACGGTGGGCAATCATGATGATGGTCTTGTCATGGGTCAATGCCTCGATAGCCCGCTGCAATTCATCCTCATTCTCCGGGTCAATGCTGCTTGTTGCCTCGTCCAAAATGATGATAGGTGCGTCCTTCAGCATGGCGCGGGCGATGGAAATCCGCTGTTTCTCGCCGCCGGACAAAGTACCGCCTCCCTCGCCAATCACGGTGTCATAGCCATCCGGCAGGGCAGAAATAAAGTCATGGCAGCAAGCCTTTTTCGCCGCTTCAACCACTTGTTCATGGGTGGCGTCCGGGCAGCCAAACTTGATATTGTTCTCAATCGTATCTGCAAAGAGGTATACGCTCTGGAACACCATCGAGATATTCTTCATCAGGCTGTCCAGCTTGAAATCTCGTACATCCGTACCGCCTATAGTAATCTTCCCGGCATTCACATCCCAAAAGCGGGCAATCAGATTGCACATAGTTGTTTTGCCAGCGCCAGAGGGGCCGACTATCGCCGTTGTTGTCTTTTCCGGGATGGTAAAGCTGACTTGATCCAGTATTTTGCGGTCTGCGTAAGAAAAATCCACCTTGTCAAACACGATCTCACTGGACTCCGGCGTAATGTCAACGCCTTTTTCATCCATTACCGGCGTGTCATCAATGGAGTTTGCCGTATCCATCGAGGCCGCCAACATTTGCAGCAAAGAGGCCATATTCCCGGCGTTCTCCAAATCGTTGAACACCATGAAAGAAGCAATTACCAAAATCAGGCCATAGGCCAGCGGCAGGGAGCCGTCCAGCCAGAACCAGACCGAGGCCAAAAGCAGCAGGACGCTGAACACCCGGACAACGGCCTGTTTGATGGCGTCATAGGGAACACTGGCCTTTGTCAGTTTCAGGTTGTCCCGGCAGCTCGCCTTAATTGCACTGCCAATAGACTGCGTGCTGTCCCGTTCCAGTCCAAATGCTTTAACAATCCCCATGCCCTGAATGTACTCCAACACGGACTCTACAAGGGACTCCTGTGTGTGCTGGCGTACCCCGCTGAGCGCGGCAGATTTGCGAAGCGCCAGTTCCGCCGCCGCAAGGTAAATCAGGACACCGGCAGCGGCCACAAGACCGATCCGCCAGTCAAATACCAACAGGACGATGACGAGGGCAACCGAGTTGAAAAAACCGCCCAGCACTGACACCAGAACACGAGCTGCTGAGTTCTCTACATCACCCAAAGTTGTTGTGACAATGGCGGTAATATTCCCGATACTATTCTTGTTGAAGTAGCCCATCGGGATGTAGCGCAGCCGATCTCCGATGTGGATACGCTTTTCCGCCACCATGCAATAGCCGGTTTCCGTCTGCTCCATCGTGGAAAAATAGGTCGTGATGATACGCCCAATGAGGGAAACGGCCATAATTCCCAGCGAAATGCAGATAAACTTTCCGTCCCGGTTGTCAGATACTAACGCGCCGATCACTACAAAGAGGGCGGCAAACTGCATGGCTGAAAACAGCCCGGACAGGAATGAGAATAACAGGGATTTTTTTAGAAGCCCCTTTTTGCTGCCTGCAAAAGCAAAGATTTTTTTCAATGTTCCATACATCTGACAACACCCCCTTACATCTGGTCTTTCGCGCCGATGTGCGCCTGCCACATATCCCGGTAGAGGGGGCAGGTTTCCAGCAGCTTCTCATGCGTACCCTGTGCGTGGATGGTTCCATCCTTCACCACAACGATGTTATCTGCGCCAACAATGGTAGACAGCCGGTGTGCGATCACAATCAGGGTCTTGCCGACAGTTAAAGTGGAAATGGCTTTCTGCACCAGCGCCTCATTCTCTGGGTCGATATAGGCAGTTGCCTCGTCCAAAATGACAACCGGCGCATTTTTCAGCATGGAGCGGGCGATGGCAATCCGCTGGCGTTCACCGCCGGAAAGATGGGAACCGGCACTGCCGACAACCGTATCATAGCCATTATCCAGCTTGCGGATAAAGGCGTCGCAGCCGCTTTGTTTGGCTGCCTGCTCCACCTCTGCGTCCGTGGCACTGGGTCTTCCCATGCGGATATTCTCCCGGATACTGCGGTTAAACAGGTAGTTGTCCTGAGATACATAGGAAATCTGGTCTGCAATTTCAGACAGCGGCATATCCTTCAGCTCATGGCCGCCTAGGGTAATGCTGCCGGATGTAACATCCCAATACCCGGCAATCAGCTTCGCCACCGTAGACTTGCCGGAGCCGGACGGCCCTACAAGGGCGGTCATAGTTCCGGGGTGGATGGCGAGATTCACATCATGCAAAACCTCTGTTGTCCCGTCATAGGAAAAAGACACAGACCTAAGAGAAATGCCGGTGTCTGCCAGCTTGACCGGCGTATCCTTATGGTTCAGTTCTTCAGCGTTCAAAAGCTGGCTGATTTCTTCCACATTTGTCCCCAATACGGCCAAATCGTCCGTAAAGGTAAAGGCCGCGATAATCGGCCCAACAAGGCCCAGCGAGAAAATTACGATAGACAGGAAAGTGGAAAGTTCCAGGCTACCGGAGAGCCAGAACGCGAAGCCGCAGGGTAGCACACAGATCAACACCGAGGGCAAAATGGCGTTGTAGGCGCTCATGGTTTTCTGGTTTTCTCTCATCCAGTCCACATAGTAGTTGGCATTGTAGTTTACTGCGTCAGAATATTTTTTGTAGGAACCGGCGGATTGACTAAATGCTTTGACTACCTCAATCCCACCAATGTACTCTACAATGGCGTTTGCCATCTGCTTTCCCGCTTTAACCGCGCCCTCCCACTTAACGGGATAGTTCTTCATGCCAGCAGACATAACAGCAAGGCCCACCACCAGCGTGACAAGGGACAGGAGAGCCATGCGCCAGTCCATGACGAATAGATACACGACAATTACCAAAGGCACCAGCACATTTGCAGTCATTTCCGGGATCAGGTGTGCGAAGGTTGGCTCCATCCCTTCTACCCGGTCAACAATCGTCGTTTTATACTGGCCGGACGGAGTATCTAAAATCGTCCCCATCGGGACGCGAGCCAGCTTTGCGGTGATATTCTCCCGCAGATCACGCAGCGTGTAATAGGTCGCTGTGTGAGAAATTGTTGTGGAAAGATTTGAGAATATGACTTTTCCCAAATAACCGCAAAGCGCAATAACACAAGCTGCTGTATAGTGCGAAAAATTCTGATCCCCGGACAACATCAGCGTAACAATATGAGCTACACAGAAATAAGGCACCATCTGGCAGGCTACGCCTAATACCGCAAGGGCAATGCTGCCGATGAATTTCCCGTGATAGGGTTTGCCCCATCCCCATAAGATGCCTATGGGTGACTCCTTCTTTTCCTCCTTCATTTTACAGATACCCCCTTTATGAAATAGTTTCTGATTTTTTCAAGACCCGCCTCATCCATTTTGAATTGGTCAATGATGGAACCGTTCTCAAAATGGACAATATCCGTACAACAGTCTAATATCAACTCAAGATCATGAGTAATGACATACACGGTAATACCCGTGTCCCTGACTTGTCGCAGGACATTTGCAACCTCTTTCATGTGTTTATAATCAAGGCCGCTGGTCGGTTCATCAAAAAATAAGATAGAGCGTTTAGAAGCGATTGCCGAGGCAATCGCTACCCGCTGTTTTTGGCCGCCGGAAAGGGACATGGGATGCCTGTCCTTAAAAGCCAGCAAATCTAACCGGTTCAGGATTTCCTCTGCCCGCTCCTGGTTTTCTTCCTCCATACTAATCAGCACTTCATCAAGAACCGACTCGGTAAAAAGCTGATGATTTACCTCCTGCATGACCATATAGCAGGTACTCAGCCGGTCTTTCGGACGGTATTTTCTTCCGTTCCAGACAATCTCCCCACAGCGCTTCTCCAAGCCGCAGAAACAGCGAGAGAATGTGGATTTACCGGCACCGTTATTCCCAATAATCCCAACAATTCGGTTTGTGGGAATTTCACAATCCATGATATGTAAGGTTTCCGGTTCATTTTTATAGGCAAAGCGGAAATTATGGAGCGCAAGGGCAGTCTTTTCCTGCTGCGGTAGAACCGGAGGCAGGAGACGCTCTAAAGCAAATGTGCGCAGTCCCATATTAGATCGCTGCTGCTCCGTGAGCTGCTCAAATTCTGCCGCAGAATAATCACGGCTCACCTGCCCCTCTGCCAGGTAAATAAACCGATCCGCCAGACCACGGAGATAATAAAGCCGGTGTTCCGATACAATAATTGTTTTCCCCTGCGACTTCCAGAACGCAAGAATCTTTCTCAAATCAAGGATGGACGCTGCATCCAAATTGGACGAGGGTTCGTCCATAACGAGAACATCCGGTTCCATAATGGATACTCCGGCACAGGCAATTTTTTGTTTCTCTCCACCGGATAAGTGAAAGATATTACGATCCATCAGCTTCTCCAGCCGGAAATCCCGAACCGTTTTTGCAAACCGTTCTCGGATGTCTTTTTCTGGCTGTCCAAGATTTTCGCAGCCAAATGTAATTTCACTGGTTGTATCCACATTGAAAAACTGGGACCGGGGGTTTTGAAACACACTGCCTACAACTGCGGCTGTATCGTAAAGAGGCTGCTCGGAAACCTTTTCCCCATTTACCCATACTTCTCCCGCCATCTGTCCCTCATAATAATGAGGGATCAACCCGTTAATCAGGCGGGTAATCGTGGTCTTTCCACACCCGCTTTCACCGCAGAGGACAACAAACTGACCATCTTCTATATTTAGATCAATATCCCGGACGCCCCCGGTATTTTCGTTTTCTTCTCCATAGGAAAATGAAATATGGTCAATCTTTATCATAAGCTCACCCCCTTAAAAAGCAAAATACTGTCCCATCAAAAACAGCGCAAAACATAAAGCACAGAGCAGAACAGCAATCATGTCCTGAATATGAAAACCAATCTGACATACGTTGGTCCGTTTGACCGGAGCGCCAAGCCCCCGCGTCAGTGCAGCGGCGGAAAGTTCATCCCCAATTTTTACAACGGACACCATCAGCGGTACAAGACGGTATTCCACCATTAAAAATGGGTTTTTCCCACCAAATCGTATGCCTCTCATTTTCATTGCGTCCCGGATTGCCTGGTATTCTTCGCTGATTGTGGGGAAGAAACGAAAAATAACAGACATAGGAATTATAATTTTTTCTGTCAGGTGCATACGTTCCATAGAACCGATAAACTCACTGACTGAGGTTGAAGAAAGCAGATAGGCCCCCGTCATAATGCCTGGGGCAAACCGCGTCATAATGGATGTAATTGCCAAAACCACAAAGGACAACAGACCACTTAATGTCGTCAGAGCTATGCGTTCCAATACAAAACAGGCAAGATATAAAAACAGATACTTGCCTGCCGTTTTGAAGCGGCGTTCCGACAGGATCAGCACAAAGGGGATCAGGCTTAACACAGGTTTTATAAAATTCATAATCCCTTCGTTGCTGGTGCTGAACATCAATGTAGTAACCGTCAGCAGCAAAATCAACTTCGTGCGCGGATCAAGCCGAATCCCTCTGCGATTGTCCGTTGTGGCAGAGAAGGATACCCCCTCCATCATGCAATTCCCGCTTTCGCAAAGTGTTTTTTCAGGAGTGCTTTTCCAAGCAGACCGCCCAAAATGGCAAAGACAAAAATCCCGGCAACCACAAGGATAATGCTCCACATCGGCATGACCGCCATTACCCGATCGGCGTATTCCTCACCGAAACTGGCGGCAAAGCTGGCCCAGGAGTCTTCGACCATAAAATACATGGGGATGTATGTACCGACCATCCACAGACTGAATACTGCATAACCAAGAATACTTTTCTTTGCACTTTTATAATCGCCGGATTTCAAAATCAGGTCTCCAAGCAAGCCGAAAATCAGCCCCATAGGCACACCCCAGAAACCCATGCCGGTAAGCCCCATCAGCAGGCCGCTCAAAACGCCCATGATTGTAACCATGCCGAATTTCTTAACCCTGGTGAGGAACAGCATGAAAGGGATGCCGGTAATCAGCGACCACAGACTTCCGAGGACAGGAAGAAAGATCGGAACAAACCCAATGGGAATAGCAACACAGCACCCGATGACAAAGTAAAGAACCGTGAACAGACCGAGGTTAATCAGGTCTTTTGTTTGTAACTTGTTATTCATAACGAATACCTCCATTCATTTGCTGGTTAGCATTTACTAACCTCTCTATAAGATACCATAGTACGACACAGTTCTCTACAACCAATCGTCTTTTTAGCTCCAAACAGCAACGAGTTTTAAGGTTGACCGGCTGGGTTCCTGCTTTTATAATAGAATTACCAATTCAAGCAGACCCGCCAAAAAACCGAATAGTAGGAGTTATGAAATGAAGATAGATGAAATCATTAAGAAAAGCATTGAAGTCCCCGGTATATCCATAAAACGCAGTGAATATAGCGCCGAGCTCATCTTAAAAGAGAAAGATGGAAAAGGCGCTATGACCTTTTTCCCATTGTTTCCCGGACTCACCTTAGCCTATATTTTTATAAATTCACCCACATGGGCAGCTCCGGACTTTCGTGATAATGGCTCCATAGAAACAGGCCCGCTGCTCTTAAATTACTGCGTAACCGGGCGGTGTGAGCTCATTCTGAATAACGGAAACTTTGTGTATGTGAAAGACGGTGAAATATCTCTGACAGAACGCTTTGCCAGACAGCAATATGTTTATCCCCGCCGAATTTATGAAGGTATGGAGTTTTTTATTGATATGGATGCCGCAGCAGAGCAAAGTACCTGGATACAAACGGAATTTGATATTGATTTCCACAAAATCAGAGAGCTTTACTGCCCGGCTGGAAGCACTTATATCTCGGCCATTTCTCCCGAAATAGAAGAAATACTAAAAAAACTGTGGTCCTTGTTGGATATCTCTGTGCCGCTTTCCATTATGCAAATGAAAATCTATACCCTGGCGCTTTTTTCGCTGCTCCAGAATCTGAAAGAAATACCGCCTTCTCAAGCCTGTACATTCTTCACAGAAACACAGGTAGATATTGCAAAGCGTGTGGAAAAAATCATCACTTCTGATCTGCGCCAGCACCATCCTGCGTGGGAACTGGCTGCACAGTTTTCCATCAGTGAAACCAGCCTGAAAAACTATTTCCGGGGAGTTTTTGGACAGAACATCTCCGTGTATCTGCGTGAAACCCGTATGAAAAAAGCCGCAGAATTACTTTCTACCACAAAGCTGTCTGTAGCAGAGGCAGCGGAGCAGGTTGGATATATAAACCAGAGCAAATTTGCTTCGGTATTCAAAAAGCAATTTGGTCTGTCCCCACTGGAATACAGACGAGCGAAAACTTTAGAGAAAAGTTGAAATACTACGGAACAAGAAAAAGCCACGGCAGAACACTCCATAACAGAGGTTCAGTCGTGGTTTTTTTGTTTTTCTTTATGGATACAGCCATTTTCCCACCTTCAAATTGTAGTATTAGTAGAGGGAGAAATAGAAGGTAGGGTTTCGATAGCAAGCACAGCAAGCGAGTACCCGCTTGCAAATTTTGAGATTTTCAGGTCCCTTGCCCGAAAATTCAAAATTGCTTGTTGGGATAGTCCCAAACCCTTATAAAGAACGGAGGCGGCGCATGGCAAACCGAAAGCGGAATATCCAAATGAAATTCTATGTTACGGAGGATGAAAAACGGCTCATAGACGAAAAAATGAGTCAGTTACCCACACGCAGATATGGCGCCTACCTCCGTAAGATGGCGATTGACGGGTATATCATCTATACGGACACCGCAGATATCAAGGCATTTACCAAAGAGCTTTCCGCCATCGGGCGGAACATCAACCAGATCGCCAAGCGGATCAACGCCGGAGGTCCTGCGTATCAGGCCGACATGGACGAGATACGGGAAAGGCTGGACGAGATATGGCAGTTACAAAGACACATCCTATCAAGTCAACGCTGAAAGCAGCCATTGACTATATCTGCAACCCGGAAAAGACGGACGGAAAGCTGCTTGTTTCTTCCTATGGCTGTGCCGCCGAAACTGCGGATATCGAATTTGCCTGGACCCGCCGCCATGCCATCGACAAGGGAACGAACCTGGGCCGCCATCTGATCCAAGCCTTTCAGCCTGGGGAGGTCACGCCGGAACAGGCCCATGAGATCGGCATGGAGCTCGCAAAAGAAATCCTGGGCGGCAAGTATGAGTTTGTCCTTACCACCCACATAGACAAAGATCATGTTCATAACCACCTGATTTTCAATGCGGTCAGCTTTGCGGATCACAAGCATTATCATTCCAACAAGCGGAGTTATCACTATATCCGCCGTACCTCCGACCGGCTTTGCAAGGAACACGGTCTGTCTGTCATCATCCCAGGACAGGACAAGGGCAAGAGCTATATTGAACATCAGGCTACGCAGAACGGCACCAGCTATAAGGCAAAGCTGAAAGCGGCCATCGACCGGCTCCTGCCAGCCTGTTCCAACCTGGAAGAACTGCTTTGCCGCCTGCAGAGGGAAGGTTATGAGATCAAGCGCGGCAAGTATATCTCCGCCAGAGCGCCGGATCAGGAACGATTCACCCGTCTGAAAACCCTGGGTGCAGACTACACCGAAGAAGCCCTTGCTGCCCGGATCGCCGGACGCGCCAGACCTTCCCGCCAGCCGAAACAGCAGGACGGAAAGATCAGCCTGCTCATTGATATTCAGAACAACATCAAGGCGCAACAGAGTGCAGGCTTCACCCATTGGGCGAAACTGAACAATCTGAAACAGGCCGCCAAGACCATGAATTTCCTGACCGAACACGGGATAAGCAGTTATGGAGAACTGGAAAGCAAACTGACCGCAGTATCCGCACGCAGGGATACCTCTCATGCAGAGATCAAGCGGATAGAAAGCAGAAGTGCCGAACTTACCCTTGTGATGAAGCACGCCGGAACTTACCGTCAGCTAAAGCCTCTTTATGACAGATACCGTAAATCGAATGATAAAGAAAAGTTCCTGCGGGGGCATGAGAGCGAGATCATCCTTTTTGAAGCGGCCGCCAGAGAATTAAAACGGCTGGGGACTGTGCCGCTGCCGACAACGGAAAGCATGAAAACGGAGCTTGCCAATCTTAACGCAGAAAAGGAACGGCTCCTTGCTGAATATAAAGCCGCAAGAGCCGAAGCCCAGAAATACGAGACCGTTAAGCAAAATGTGGATGCGCTGCTGACCGTTGCAAAGGAACAGGAACAACAGCGGCGGCATGAACTGGAATAAATTTCTTTGAGAGACGCTGGGCGCAGCTCCCGGCATCCTGTATAATGGAACTGCGGAAGGAGGTTTTACCGATGACAAGAAGCGAAGCAATCAAAGCATTTTTCTTCAAAAGCGTATTGCCCGTGACCATGGCACTGATCCTGTATTGTATCTTCAAATCCGCCTGCGTGAAGAACGGAGAGCTTGACTATGTATGGCTCGGGATACTCTGCGGGCTGCCGTTTGGTCTCCATCGGATGTGCCTCTGGATCGTGCCGGGCGGCGACACCCTGGGCGGAGGGGTTGCCCTGTTCGCGTTGAACTTCATTATCGGCGGCGTGATTGGTGGTTTCGTCCTGGCATGGCGGCTGATCGTGGCGGTGTGGTATGTGCCGCTGACGGTGTACCGGCTGATCGTTGGATGATTTTTTGCGTCATGGAAATATGGAAAACTGCCGCTCGTGCCGTTGGAAAAGGCATTCACAACCTGATGGAAAAAGACAAGCCTTTTCCCACAAGTCTGCAAACAGCTTTCCCACAGCCTCACAATCCTGGCAGTTTACACACATTCCCACAACGCCTACTGCGGCGGCTATCCATCCTTTCCTATCCAATCCTAATGAGAAAATACTATGGAAATTCCTTTTCAACGGAGGTACAATTTGTACCCCTGTTCAAACAACAGAACCGTGTTAAAGTAATTTGATGATAGAAAAAAGAAAAAGCGGGAGTACAGCCAATCGGATGAACCGAAAAGCTGTACTCCCGTTTTGTGTATCAGAAAGTGTTTGAAATCGAGCCATTTTCTCTATGTGCCAGCAAGCAGACCGACACATGAGAAATCATAAAGGCTCCCTTTGAAAATACGGACACAGGGAATTATTCTGCGGTTTTTCCACCCTTATCTTCACAGATTTTAGATCGTTTGGAATTGTAATACGGACAAGCGACCAGACACGCCCGGAAACTCTGCTTGCAGCCATGAACACATTTTTTACAGATATGGTTATACTGCCGCCTGCCGTTCTCGCCCAGGAAGAACGCCCATTCCAGCCGCCACTTCTTGCTTCGGCTCATAGGCAGTCCTGCTCCGGCACATCACGACCGGGCTTCTTGCCCTCCTGGGGCTTATGCTCGGCACATTCCCGTTTGGCGTCCTCCAACCGCTCATGGATGGAAGACTTCTCTGGCGTTGCCCGCTCTGCATACTCCTGGGCTTTTTCCAATTCTTCGCCGCGTCTGCCGTTGTTGATAACGCCGTCGATCATGCCGTAGTCATCCTCCAGCGTCATTTCAGCGGTGCGGAGAGGATTGTCCTTTTCCGGCTGTTCCGCTGCCACGGCAAAGGCCCGTGTGCCGTTTCCCATGATAAGATATTTTCTATCATCGGAAATATGGTGGACACCGTAACCGGCCGCCTCCATCTGTTCCCGGCTCATAGCCGTCACCTGAAAGCTGCCCCTGGGTGTCTGCACACGCTCGCCGGTCTCAAAACGGTCTGGCAGATAAGCGAGGTCTTGCTTCTCTGCTGGGACAGGAAGAACAACGATATTGCCATTGATCTGCATAAATTGTTCCGGCGTTTTGAACTGTTCCGTGTATTTCTGGATCAGTTCCGGGGACAGGGATGCAAAATCGTCCTCACCAAGTCCAACCACCAGGAAAGTCCCTGCTACGATATCATAAATTTCTCCATTTTCATCCCGCAGCCCACGGTTCAAATCAAGCCCTATGAGCTTTCCTTCATCATTGCAAACCAGCGCCACCGGGTCAGAATAGGGATAAGTTGCGCCAATGTCTCCGCCGACCTCCGCCTGCAGGGAATGAAGATCGGGGTCGATCTCCTTCACATAGGGTTTCTTCATAGGTTCCACTACAAGCACAGTCATCTTTTCCGAGGCAGCCCTTTCCGCAGCGGACAGCATTTCATCCGCATGGGACTTCTCCGGGTCCTCCAAAGCTGCCTTGACCTCCGCCGGGTCAAAATCAAGAAATTCCTCATAGCCCGTGGCGTCCTTGAATTTTTCGATCTCCGAGGGAAGATAGTCCTCCTGCGTCTGCCCCAGCGCCGCCAGCTTTTCATCCAGTGCGGAAATGCGTCCGGCCATCAGGCTTTCGTAAATTTCTTCCTTTGCGGCGTGCGCCTCTGGGTGCTCCGCCGCATACTGCGGGTCGTTCTGACGGAAAAACTCATCCATGTCAAAGGCGATATCCATAGCCCACTCGGATTTTTCTTCTTCGGGAAGATCGTCCTGAAAGGTCATCACCCGGTACTCGTCGGGGATACTGCCGCGCTCACCGTCGTAATACTCATGGAAACTGTCACCCGTATCACGCACATAGCCCTGATCCGTGAAGGTGCCGTTTTCCTCCAACGCAACGTCCCGGCCGTAGGCCTCATAGTCGATGTAATTCTGCAAATGCTCTGGCACCTGCATAACGTCCAGTTCTTCGATGTAATAGCGGCCCAGATCGTCATAGTCATGGATATCGGGGTAAACCTCATAGCAATCCAGATTCTCGGTGAGGTTGATGATCTCCTGCAGGCTGCCGCAATGGTCGCCCATTTCCATACCGGCCTGAAACTGTGCGTATTCGCTTTCGCTCATTTCATCCAGCTTCGATGCCAGATAATTCAGCTCGTCCAGATTTTCATATTCACCCAGCTTACTGTAAAGACCGTCCACATAGCAGTCATAGTCCGTGATGAACCATTCCTCATAGGGATTGCCGAAGTCATCCTTCTGGCCGATCCCGATACGCTTAAACACTTCTTTCAATTCCTCGGCGGTGGTGGGAAACTTCACCCACTCGCCCACAAGCTCGCCCTCATTGTACTTCCCAAGATTGGTGATAAAGGCGGCAAATGGATAATCCTTGTCGTGATCGTAATATGGCATATCAGCACCTCCTCGTATAATAAGTTAAAAGTAAATAGTTTCAGGTATCAGCAGGCTTTGAGGTGCCCGTGATACAATAGCTGTAGGACAGCAGGGTCAAGTTCTTGGACCTCCAGTTGAGCCGCAAGGCTGCTTCATTGTAAGTCCGTTCCCCTGAGCCGGAAGTTAGCTGCAAACTCATTGGCTGTTTGCCAGAACGCAGGCCGCCCTTTCAGCAGTGAGGGCTATCGCATTGGCCGGTTCTGGAATGATTCTGATACGCGAGGTTGCGGATGCTCCGGTTATCATGGGTATCTCAAAGCCTGCTGGCCTGAAATCTCCATGTGGGGAGGTGAAAATTATGAATCCATTATTCGTTGGCATTGATGTGAGCAGCAGGAATAATGTTGCCTATTTAATGAAGCCGGACGGCAGCAAGCACTCCAGCTTCTCCGTGCAAAACAACCTTGGCGGTGCTAAAATACTCTCAGAGAGAATCGTGTCGGCACTGGAATCTGTTCCGCTCAGCGATTTGGTAATTGGTCTGGAAGCTACCTCTATCTACGGGGACAGTCTTGTCTATGCACTCCGTGAGGATGGCAGCTTAGGCCGATTTCAGAGGAAAATCCATGTTCTGAACCCAAAGCAGGTTCGAAAGTTCAAGGAAGCCTATCCTGACCTGCCAAAGAACGATTGGGTGGATGCCTTTGTGATTGCCGACCATCTCCGTTTCGGCAGAATTGCCAAGGAGGTCTATATGGACGACTATCGCTACCAGGCGCTCAGAACGCTTACCCGATCCAGATTTGACATTATTCAGAACCTGACCAGAGAAAAACAGCGGTTTGCCAACTATCTGTTCCTCAAATGCTCCGGTATCGCGCAAGCTAAGGATATTCAGAATACCAGCGCCACTACCATCGCGCTCATGGAACGATTTGAAACAGTGGACGACTTGGCTAACGCTGATCTGGATGAACTGACTGCTTTTATTGCCGAAACAGGACGAGGTAGATTTGCTGATCCAGATGCTGCTGCTAAAGCAGTGCAGGCTGCGGCCAGAGGATCTTACCGGCTGCCTAAGACGGTGAACGACACTGTAAATCAAGCTATGGCCGTTTCTATCGCTTCTATGCGGGCATTGAAGGAGCAGGTCAAGGTGCTGGACAAAGCCATTGAGCAGCAGTTTGAGATCATCCCGAATACATTGACCTCCATCCCTGGCATTGGCAAAGTCTACTCCGCCGGTATCATCGCTGAAATTGGCGATATCCATCGGTTTGATTCTCAAGCCTCGGTTGCTAAATTTGCCGGTCTTGTCTGGCACAGAAATCAGTCCGGTGATTTTGAAGCCGAACATTCTCAGATGATCAAATCTGGCAACCGCTACCTCCGCTACTACCTGCTGGAAGCCGCCAACTCCGTGAGAAGATGCGACTCCGAGTTCCGGCGCTACTATGACCTCAAATTCAAAGAGGTCAACAAGTACCAGCACAAACGCGCACTCGCCTTAACTGCCAGAAAACTGGTCCGGTTGGTCTTTCGACTGCTGAAGGATAACCGCCTGTATATTCCGCCGGAGGACTGAGCGTACCGCCTGCCGCTCTGATGAACAGGCCCTGTTTCAAAATTGGAAGAGGCAGGGCTTGGGTAGGTGTTGCCTTTTTACGGCCGGTACGGTGTAGTTGCACTGTTTTTCTTCAAATTTTTTTGCATCATCTACTTGACTTCGTACCATTGGACTTACAGTTCCGGCGCAGATTTTTCCTTATGGGGCTGCGCCTTGTTTTTCTCCGCACATTCCTTCTTGCCCTGTTCCAGCCATTCCCGGATGGAGGGCTTTTTCTCCGGCTCCGCAGGGCGTTCATGGTTCCACTCGTCGCTCTGCACCGCCGCCAGTAGCTCCCGGTCCTCCGGGGAGAGGGCAGCCACCGCCGCCCTCACTTCGGGTAAATGTTCCAAAGTCTTATTTTCTGCCATTGACACCTTCCTTTCTTTTCGGAAATTCCAGTTTGAAGTTGATGTATTTGCCACCCGTGTCATCCAGGATCACCGCAGCGTCATAAGCAGCCTGTTTCTTTTCAGACCACATTCCCTTGACATTGGTACGTCCCTTTTTCAGAAGGTCCGTTGCCATTTTCTTTGTCAGCTCCTTCTTGCGGCTCGTCCAGAAGCGGTCATTTTTCCAGAGAACGAAACCGCAGGACCGATCCGAACACGCAAAGTTCTTCTTTCCTTCATAGACCGGCTGGCCGCAGCGGAGGCAGGTGCCGATCACTTCCTTCTCCGGGGCAAACAGCTTTTTGCCATCCTCGGAAATGCAGGAATAGGTGGACACGATCTCCTGGACCATCGTGCGGATACCGTCCATGAAGGTATCCGGGTCAGCGCCGCCCTTTGCGATCTCCGTCAATTTTTGTTCCCATTCCGCCGTCAGCATGGGAGAGGTCAGCGGCTCCGGCAAGACCGTGACAAGGTTGATACCGGCTTTTGTGGGGATCAGGCTCTTGCCCTTGCGCTCCACAAATCCGGCTGCTACCAGCTTTTCGATGATAGCCGCCCTGGTCGCAGGCATGCCAAGACCTTTTCGCTCCGCCTCATCGGGAATATCATCCTTGCCTGCGTTCTCCATAGCGGACAGGAGGGTATCTTCGGAGTAGGGCTTCGGCGGCTGGGTAAAATGCTCGGTGACGGAAACCTCCGCACCGTCAAAAGTCTGCCCTTCGGTGAAGTCCGGGAGCGTATCGCCGTCCCCATCCGCAGGCTTTTCCTTCAAGAAGGCACGGAAAATGCGGTTGATTTCCCGCCAGCCTTCAGAGATGACGCGCTTGCCCTTTGCGGTGAAGGAATGTCCACCGCAGTCAAAGGCAGCCGTGACCGCCTCATACACATACGGCTCCGCCGACGCACACAGCAGCTTGCAGCAGACCAGCAGAAACAAATTACGCTCTCCCAGAGGCAGAGCCTTGATATCCGTTTTTTCAATCTCCATCGTGGGGATAATGGCGTGGTGGTCGGATACATCTTTGTCGGAGATCATGGCCTCCACCAGCGGGAAGAAGTTTGTGCAGCCATCAAAGGGCGGCAGCTTTGCCGCCAGATGGATCACGCAGGACGCCGTTTCCGCCATGTCAGAGGTCAGATACCGGCTGTCCGTGCGGGGATAGGTCAGCAGCTTCTTTTCGTAGAGGCTCTGGGCGTAGTCTAAGGTTTGCTTCGCCGTATATCCAAACAGGCGGTTTGCCTCCCGCTGCAAGGTGGTAAGGTCATAGAGCTTCGGCGGCTGTTCTTTCTTCTGTTCCTTCTTGACAGAGGTACAGGTGACGGCCGCACCCTTGCACATGGCCGCTGCCTGTTCCGCCGCTGCCGAATCGGTGAATTTCTCCGACACTGCTTCGACTCCATCCAGCGTCAGGCGCAGCAAATGATATTTTTCCTTGTGAAACAGCGTGATCTTTGCGTCACGCTCCGCCAGCATTGCCAGCGTGGGTGTTTGCACACGGCCTACATTCAGGGTGCGGTGATAGAGGACGGAGAAAAGGCGCGTGGCATTGATTCCCACCAGCCAATCCGCTTTCTGGCGGCACAGGGCTGATTGATACAATGCTTCATAATCGGCGCCGGGGCGCAGATCAGAAAAGCCCTCCCTGATAGCGCTGTCCTCCATCGAAGAAATCCAGAGACGGAGGACCGGCTTGCGGCAGCCGGCCATTTCATACACCAGACGGAAGATCAGCTCACCTTCACGCCCGGCATCACAGGCATTGACGATGGTATCCACATCGGGGCGGTCCATCAGGACGCGGAGATTTTCAAAAGCGTCCTCCTTGCCTGGTGCCAGCACATAGCGGAACGGCTCCGGCAGAATGGGAAGATCATCATAGCGCCATTTCTTGAAACGCTCGTCATAGCCGCCCGCATCCATTGGGGATACCAGGTGCCCTACACACCAGGACACAAGAAGGCCGTTGCCCTCATAAAAGCCATCGGCCTTGGATGAAGCACCCAGGGCCGATGCGATAGATTTTGCCACACTCGGTTTTTCTGCAATAATCAGTTTACTCATTCTTTTCCTCCGTTTCCTCGTCCTCGGTCAGATATTCTTCTTCATCCTCCAGGTCGAAATCATCCAGATCAGCGGGAACTTTCTTGCCCTGCTTCGGTTTCAGTACCAGGAAATAGACCGCTGCGCCACCTCCAGCCGCAAGGATCAGCAGCACCGCCGCGATCGCACCGGCATTGCTTTTCTTTTCAGGCTCCGGATTCTCTGGTTCGGTGGGCTCCGCAGCTTTCTGTTCTGTACCAACACATTCACTAAGGTTTTTTACGCAGACCGGGCAAGCGGTATTGACCGCTCCGGCCTGGCACTTTTCCGTACAGGTGCAGACAATAGGTGTTTCCGCCTTTTCTCCATCCTCCGTAAGCGCTATGAGATCGGCTTCATCCACCTGGTTCAGAAAATGCACGGTTTCCTCGCCCTCGTCATCACGGTCGATAATGAGATAGAACACATTGCCGTTCTTCGTTTCCACTGTAATAAACTGCTTGCCGCTGGCGGTCGGGCTGCCAATATCGTCAATCAGCGAAAGGTTCCCGTCCGGCGTCAGGGCGGCACCGCCATTCAAACCACCGCCCAGCATCCCCAGCAGATTTTCCAGTGTTTCCGCATCCAGAGAGAAAGAACCTCCCCCGGAGCCAGCCTCGCTGTCACTTACCGTCATGTAGCTGGAATAGACATAGCCGACCTTTTCCGGCAGGATGACCTTCATCCAGTCGCCGTCCGTGCCGATCACCTTCACGGTCGTTCCGTTGGGAAGCTGAGTGAAGGCGGTATAATCCATTCCAGCGCCCGTGCGGACATTCAGATTGCCGCCGCCCGTGGTGACGGTGCCGGTCTGCCCGGAGTCATTTTCGCCGGAACTGAACTGGATACCATCCTCGGTGACGGATACCGTGACCTGGCTGCCTGCCAGAGCGGAAAGCAGATCAGAAACATCCCCGACCGTTTCCTGTTCGGTCACGGATTCCGTGCTTTCCTCGCCGCCGCTGGCAAAGGCAGTGATAGAAAAAGCGGCAGTGCTGAGCACCACCGCCAAAAGAGCCGATACCATTTTTGTCATAAAGTTATGCTTCATCTTCGTATCCCTCCGTTTCCTCATTCTCGGTGCCATCCTCCGGCATCATACCTTCCGGCAGGGAGATCATACCGCTGGCATAGGCTTTCAGGAAAGCGGTCAACTCTTTGTTGTCCATCTTCACGGCTTTCACCATGCGGACGATTTCCAGATTTTCTTCCTCTGCAAGCTGGGCCTCCAGCGCACGAAGGCGTTTCTGCTGCTCCGCGATCTTTTCTTTGGTTTTCGCAATGTCATTGCGGATCTTCTGTGTTGTTGCCATAAATCAAATTACCTCCATATCGTTTTTTAGTTGTAGGGCGGTCGCCCGAAAGCGTAAAAGTGGGATTGCCAGTAGCTTGTGTTGATATCTGCATACTGAATGGGGTCGCCGCAATGCAGCATTTTTCCGCCGCCCACATAGATACCCACATGGGAAACGCCCGGTGTATCGTAAGTGCCGACGAAAAAGATCAAGTCGCCGGGTCTTGCGTTGGCAGAGGATACCGGGGTGGAAATGTCGTAGAGTCCCTGGGCTCCCAGCCTGCCCGTATTGCAGACGCCGCTTTGCGTCAGCACCCAGGACACGAAGCCGGAGCAATCAAAAGAAGTGTTTGGATTGCTGCCGCCCCAGACATAGGGATAGCCAATGTACTTCTCCGCCTCGGTAATGAGCGCCGCAAAGGTTTCATCTTCCATTGCGGAAGGTGGGATATCATAGGTGGTGGGCGGTTTGGTGTACTTGTCTACATAGCCGGAGCCTGGGAATAAATCTTCCCGGTTCCCCAGCGTTGCCATATAGACCGCATACAGGGAAAGTGTTTCCTCGTCCATGATGTAGACCGGCACATGGGAAAGGTCAAAGTTTTCCAGCTTTACCTTGCAGATATAGTAATTGTACGGCACTTCCACATCATAGTCGTTTCCCTCACTGTCTGTCCGTGTCTCCGTCCGATAGCGCACCTCCACTTCCACGGTCTGCGTCAGGATGTACTGCTTTTCAAAGAGCATTTGCAGTTCCTCCTGAACCTCATCGATCGTGAACACCCCTTCATGGAACGCCGTGAGAATGGAGATCAGCACATAAGGGTCATGCTCGATCTCGTCCAGGTCAAAACGGTATTCGTCATATCCGGGGTGCAGAGCCTCATAGTGGTCCAGCTCATATTGAAGTTCCTGTTCCAGTTCGCAGTAGGCCGCCTCTGCAGCCAGCATATCCGTGTCCTCGGAGAGATAAGAGGAAGTAAATACACCGCCCACACCGGAGCCCGCCATCATGGAACAGGAAGATACCCCGCCAAACAGCAGAGCAACACAGGCGCCAATGCCGATCACCAACAGAACCGCCCGGCTATGATGCTTGATGTAGAGAAAGGTTTCCTTGAATGCGTCCTTTGCTTTCTGTGCCGCACTTTTTGCCGTGGCTGCGGTATTTTTTGCGGTTTTCTCTGCCTGTCGCAGCTCCTTTGCATAGTTCCGCTTGATCCGCTGTTTCTGCAGAAAGCGGGATACCGGGTTAGAAGCTGCCAATGCAGGATCATCATGCAGTGCCTTTTGATAAAGGTATTCGGCGTTTGCCTTGACCGAAGCCTGCTCTGCCTTCGCTGCGTCACGCCAGGGCTTTGTGCGGTGATGGTGGACGGCTGCACGGACTTTGCCTTTTCCGTAGGCAAGCCCGCGTTCCGTCAGCACTTCGCCCTTGTGTCCAGCCTCAACACCCACATTTTCCTGTTCCACCTCATGCACCTTCGCATGGGCGGCGTGGGCGATCTCATGGACCGGTCGGGAAAGTGGATTGTGCCGCAGGCGTCCGTTGGGGCATTTCTCCACTTCTTCAAAGTGAAGCTGCGTCTTGCCTTTTCCGGCTGTCTCGTCAAAAACACGCTCGGTACGGAGGATTTTCTTTGTGGGGATAGCGGCCTTTGCTGCGTCCAGCCGATCCGCCGCACGGTCGGAACGGTCAATGTATTTCCCAAGTGCGGGATCGGCACGTTCTTCCTCGGTGAATTGCAGACGGGAAGACGGGTGCCGCCTTGCGGCAGAACCATCCCGCACTGCCTGGGTATCAGCCTTTTCCGCTTTTCGTGCGGCTTTCCTCTCATGGCGTTCCGCCGCACGCAGGGCAAGGTCAGCCGCAGCGCCAGCGGATTCTTCCGAAGAAGCGGACAGCTCCGTTTCCGGTTCACGGCTGCTGATATGTTTCATCTCGCCTGTGACAAGGTTTTCCGATACCGCACCGTCACGGGTCATTTTCTGCGTGATCTTATCGGTCGCTTTCAGTTCCCTCATAGGCAGTCACCTTCCTTTCCATAAGGGCAAAAGTCGCCGCAGGTGCCATTCTCGATCATGGCGATATAGCGGAAAATGGGATAGGCCTGGGGCGGGCAGACCGCATTTCCCAAAGTTTTCAGCCGCAGCGCCCGGTCATCCATGCGCTCGGTCATGCGGGGGATTCCTTCCGGTTCGGCGGCCCAGAGGATACGTCCGTCCATCCTTTCGGGAAACCCATGAGCCATTCCACCCAATCCGGGTTCAGCGCCGCCGTTTCGGACACCGGCTGTTCCTGGGAGATGATCTGCGCCGACAGGTTCCCGTCCTTCTTCGCCGGATCGAAGGCCGACGGCTTCAAGGTCGAGCGGAAACCGTCCGACGCCACCGGGGTCAGATAGAATACCGCCGCCGACAGGCTGAGGCTCCAGATCGCCCCGTTTCGGTTCCTCTTGCGGAATATCCCATTGTCCGACAGGAACACATCCAGGCTTGCCGCGTCCCTGGCGGTGTTGTTGTCGGAGGCAAGGGGTGTGGGAAACATCAGCCGCGACGATAAAAGTTCGCTGGCGCTCATGCCATGCGCCGACGCCGCAAGCCGGAAATACGAATGGGAGAACAGCGTATCCCGCTTTTGCCAGGTCAAAGATCGTTTTGTCGAGCCCCATATTGATGAAGCCAGCAACATTTTCCCCAAGCACCCAACGGGGCCGCAGCTCGGTAATAACGCGGCACATTTCCGGCCACAGGTAGCGTTCATCCGCAAATCCCTTCCGTTTTCCGGCGGTGGAGAAGGGCTGACAGGGAAAGCCGCCGGAGATAACGGTAACTGTTTCAAGTCCTGTTTTTTCAAAAAACGCCTCCTTCGTGAAAGTAGTAATATCCCGGAACCTGGGAACATCCGGCCATCGTGAGGAGAGGACAGAGTGCGGAAAATCCGCCCACTCACACTGGCAGACGGTTTCAAACCCGGCAGCCTCTGCCGCCAGGTCCAGACCGCCAATGCCGGAAAACAGGCTCACATGGGTCAGTTTATTCATGGTTCTTCGGCGCACGGAACGGTTCGATCTCACTTTCCAGCTCCGCAAGGACCGCCTCCATATCCGCCGTGACCGCCTTGCTTCTGGCAATCAGCCGATTCATCACATCAAAGAAGGTTTCTCCCTCCTGTTTTTCTTCCGTATGCAAATAGCGGGGATCATTCATGTTCGTTTTCTCCTTTCCCGGTTTCACCAAGTTTTGTCGTCATAATGCTGTAAAGTTCATTGTCCTTCGGGAAGTCATCCACAAAAGGCAGGATCACATTGCCGAAGAAGATCAGCCCCTCGCCGGGGCCTGCGTTGCTGATATGTGCCGCCTGTTGGTTGGAGATATTCAGGCGCTCGCAGAGGATTTTCCTGTCTCCGCTGGCCTGGTTCAGAAGGTACACAAAATCGCTGTTTTCAAAGATGTTCTCGATCTCCGAGGAGGAAAGCAGGTCCTTGATGTTCTGCGTAATTCCCGTGGGGATACCGCCCCATTTGCGAAAGCGTTTCCAAATCTCCACGCTCCAGGAACCAACCTCGCCCCGCAGCAGAAGGTGGAACTCGTCCACGAAATACCAGGTGGATTTGCCCTGATCCCGGTTTTGGGAAACACGGTTCCATACCTGGTCCTGGATCACCAGCATACCCAGGCTTTTGAGCTGCTTTCCCAGCTCCTTGATATCAAAGCAGACAATGCGGTTGTTGATATCCACGTTGGTACGGTGGTTAAATACATTCAGGCTGCCATGCACATACAGTTCCAGTGCCGCCGCGATCCGCTGTGCCTCCGGCTCCGGCTGCCGTTTGATCTCGTCATACAAATCTTCCAGCAGCGGCATATTCTCCGGGCGGGGGTCTGCAATATAGGGGCGGTACACGATCCGCACAGCACGGTCAATGACCGTTTTCTCCACCGGCTCCAGACCGTTCCGTCCGCCTGCCGCCAGTTCGCAGAATGACAGGATAAAGTCGGATTTCAGCGCCAGCGGGTTATCGTCCTCGCTATAATTGAGGTTGATATCCATAGGATTCACATACTGCGTGCTGGTAGGTGAGATTTTGATGACCTGTCCTTCCAGACGGTTCACCAACGGAAAATATTCAGCCTCCGGGTCGCAGATCAGGATATCGTCCTTTGTATTCAGGAACACACCCACGATGGAACGCTTTGCGGAAAAACTCTTGCCGCTGCCGGGCGTACCTAAGATCATGCCGTTGGGCGTTTTCAGCTTTTTGCGGTCAGCAAGGATCATATTGCCGGAAGTGGCATTGAGCCCGTAGTAGAGGGCTTCGCCGCCGTGGAAAATCTCCTGTGTGGTGAAGGGAACGAACACCGCCACCGCCGAAGTGGTAAGCCCGCGCTGTATCTTAATGCGGTTGACACCCAGGGGCAGAGCCGACACGAAGCCGTCCTCCTGCTGAAAGTCCAGCCGCACCAGGGAGCAGTTATATTTCTGTGCCACGCTTGCCGCACGGAGAAGGTCATTCTCCAGCTTTTGCTTGCTGTCTGTAAAATTCACCACCAGGAAGGTCATCAGGAACATTCGCTCATTTCTGCTTTGCAGGTCACGGAGGATGTTCTTTGCCTCGCCTGCGTAGGTGGCAAGATCGGTGGGGATGATATCCATATCGAAACCTTCCCGCACCGCCTTTTTCTGCGCGTCGATCTTCATACTGTCAATGTCAGTGATCTTCCGCTTGACCGTTTTGATCGCCTCGTTCTGATCCATGCTGCGGATATGGAGGCTGACAAGCAGCCCGCTGTCCGTATCCAGCAGTTCGGTGAGCATACGGTCATCCATTTCCGGTGCGCTGATCTGCAGAAAGGACACGGCACAGAATTTATCCGCCATCGTGAACTTCCGTGCTTCACCGAAGCGGAAGGAAGAAGGTGCGATAAAATCCTGGACCGACAGGCCGGAAGGGGCAAGCCAGCTCCATTCAAAGGCAAAACGTTCCCCGTCCGGGTGCAGGATGCCGTGGAGCATTTCCAGCCACTCCTTGCCGCCAAGCTCTTTTGCCAGAGCACCCATGACCTTGAAATGGTTGAGGGCATCCATGACGATTCGGGAAAATCGTGCCCGTGCGGTTTTGCTGTCCCGTGCCTCGATGGTGAGGGTCAGGTACTTTGTTTTGATAAGACCGTTGTTGCCCCGTTCAAGCTGCTTGCGGAGCATCTGCGTGTAAAGCTCACGGATATGGTCGAAGTGATCTCCCTGCGCTGCGATCTCGATACGCTTCACAAAATCCTCCCGGTTCATGCGGCGGCTCACAAGGGAGAGCTGCATCCCGATAGAAGCATCATGGGCGTTATACATATCGCAGAGGGCTTCAAAAATCGCCGTCTGGTCGTCGGGCTTTGCAAGCTGATAATTCACATCCTCGAACTCGATACACTTCGACCAGGTGTGGTCGTCCAATTTGCACAGACCGTCCGGGTACATCTGTCGGAAAGGTAAAGTATCCTGCGCGGAATGTACCTTGCCGTCGCCTCTGGCAGTTTCCAGGATACGGCTGATCTCACGCTTTTCTGCGGCGGTGAGCTTTACCGCTGGTTTTGCCGCCTGCCGTGCCTGCGGCTCTGGCTTTCGCTTTCTGAACAATGGCTTTCACCTCCTTTTCCGCCTGGGTCTGCCGCTCCAGGGCTGCGTAGAAATTGTTTGTCTGATAAGGCCGCTCCTTCGTCCGCAGGAACATACAGCGGATGACCTGTCCGGCCACCACCTCCAGGGGTTGGCCGTGTCGCTCATACATGGCGAGCAGAAAGAACGGGAGCATGACGATAATCATGCAGAACGCGGCGGCGCTGTTGCTGGCCGTGCGTCTGAGCAAAAAGAAAAGCGGTACTCCGATGAGTGCCGCCGCTCCGAAACATATAAGCTGCCGTTTGGTAAGCCCAAACAGCACTTTGGATTTTACTTTCGTCAAATCCTTTGGAATGGTTACATACGCCAATTTATCAAGCCTCCTTAATGCGCTCCGAACAGGCTCTTAGAGAGGCTGCCGGTCTTGAACAGGGCGAAGCACAGCAGGACCGTGTAGCCCATGCAGGCCCATATCGCGCCTGAAATATTTCCGTCCGTGGCGATACTCTGTACCAAAACAGAGTAGATTCCCACGCACACCATGATTAGAAATGCCTGGAACGCCAATGCAAACAGGGATTTCAAGTAGTTCTGTCCTGTATGGCTCCAATCCCGGTTTGTCATAGTGGCAAGCGGAATTGGTCCAACGGAAGTTGTCAAATACACCTCGATCATGCGGCCGTAGATGACAAGCATGATACAGATGGAAAGGGCATTCATGGTAAGCCCCACGAAAAGGGACTGGAACCACAGCCCGAACAGTTCTCCCGTGCCCAGGGCTTCAAGCTGCGCCTCCATATCCGTGATGACGCTGCTGATATCAATGGAGGTATTCCCGATGATGACGCCTGCGCTGCTGTTTACAACGCTTTGCCCCACATCGAAGATACCCATGACGATGTTCCATGTGTTCGTCACAATGAGAACGGCACAGAAGGTTTTGAAAATCCACTTGAAGAACATCCAGGTATCTACATCATGCAGATTGTTTTTCTCTGTCACAAGCTGGATCAGCTCATAACACATTACGAATGTCAGGATAACCCCGGCGATTGGAACGATCACCGTTTCAGAGAGGTTTCGGATCATAGAAAAGACGCCGCTGTTCCATGCCAGCGGCGTCTGTCCCACTTCACCGGCGATCTCGCCTACTTTGGTATTGACCGTATCGAACATGCCCGACAGGTTTCCCGTGATCCCCTCGATGAGCAGCCCTCGGAGCCATTCATCGAGTTTGTCGAGTATGCCGCCCATAAGCGATCACCGCCGGACGATCAACCGAACAGGCCGGAGAGCAGAGGTACAAGGGTGATGCCGATGAGGGCGACACCGCCGCCGGCCATCAAC
>NZ_JAQFCE010000015.1:0-623 GCF_027690675.1 Bariatricus sp. TF06-38A | reverse complement strand
TGATGTTGGCATATTCCTGAATGGCTTCCACCCATTGTTTTGCGTCATTGGCAAGCTGGACTTCATCGGACAGCCGCTTTCTGCCCTCGGACACTTTTGTTTTAAGTTCCGTCTGCTCGGTCTGTGTCTTTTCCAGCATGGTGTTGAAGTTCTGCTCACTGATACGCCCTGCAATCATATCTTCATAAAGCCGCATTACCATTTTGTCCAGAACCTCAATCCGTTCCTCTCCGTTCCTCGTCCCTTGTAAGGGAGCGTTCCATTGCTTCCCGCTGTTCCCGCTGCTCGGCTTCACAGGTATTGGTCAGGCGGTCAGCAACCGCTTTCCCGTCCATCAGGGCAGCTCTGGCACATTCCCGGATTTTCCGCAGCACATGACTGTAAAGGGTGTCATAATCAATCCGGTGCTGGGTGCAGTGGTTCTTTTTCCCACACTCGCCGCATTTTATCAGTCCGGCAAACAGGCTGATTTCATTGGTCTGCCCCGGACGCTGGCGGGATTTCAGCTTGTTCTGCACAATGTCAAAGCTCATGCGGTCAATCAGCGGTTCATGCTGTCCTTCCACTACAATCCAGTCCTCCGGCTTCTTTTCCCCAATCGTGCCGATTTTGAAACGGTAGTC
>NZ_JAQFCE010000014.1:28980-85346 GCF_027690675.1 Bariatricus sp. TF06-38A | reverse complement strand
TTCCCCACCACAACCGCAGCGCAGCACAGAAAAATCCCGTCAATAAGGTTTGCTAACTTGAATTCTATAGACCTTGACTTTCCGGGACTTCTTAACTATAATAATACTCAAGCAGGGGGACTACCTTGTAGTTGAGAAGGTTAAAACCTGACCCTTTGAACCTGTTGGCTAATACCAACGCAGGGAGCTAAAGAATACAGATTCGTATTTTTTGGACATTCTCTGTTTTGGGAATGTCCTTTTTAATTGAATAAGATATGATATGTGTTTGCGAGGGAACTGAACAAGTTGAAAAAGGTAAGACCTGACCTCTGGACCTGTCGGCTAATACCGGCGTAGGGAAGCAATTTCTTACGCTCGTATTGCGTCTGAAAGAGCTTCTAATTGTTTTAGAGGCTCTATTTTTTTATTTTAGGAGGAACAAACATGGCATTTATGAAAGACATTTTAACCCGCAACATCCCCATTTGGGAAGAATGTGCAGCTACCCCATTTGTGCAGGAAGTGCAAACTGGAAAGCTACCTCTTGAAAAGTTCAAGAGATATATGATTCAGGATAGTATCTATCTGAAAAACTATGCCCGTATATACGGCAAGGCAATTTTTCATGCTGATACATTAAGAGAAATTCAGCTTTACTATTCCATGCTGAATTTTGTAAATGATACGGAATCAGAAGTGCGTCTGGATTATCTAAAGCAATTTTGCATGACGGATAATGATATTGAACTGATCGCTCCTCTGCCTGAAAATCAAAATTACATTGATTTCATGTTTGAGATTGCGTCACATGGAAAGAATGAAGAAATTTTAATGGCGGTTCTTCCCTGTATGCTAAGTTACAGCTATATATTCCGCAAATTGGCGGCTGTTCCTACAAGCAGACAGTCAAGATATTGGGACTTTATCAGAGATTATGCGGATGAACAATATGCAGAAAGCTGCAAAGAATGGTCTGCTTTTGCAGAGCATAAATGTGCCGGGTTATCAGTAGCAAATAAAAAGTATCTGGCTGATATTTTTGAAAAAGCAAGTTTGTTAGAGCTTGCTTTTTGGAAGATGGCCTATCGGAACGAGAGAATGGAGGAAAATGCAAAATGAAAAAAGTATTGTCCATTGCCGGATCAGATTGCAGCGGAGGTGCAGGTATTCAGGCTGATTTGAAAACTTTTTCTGCTCACGGTGTATTTGGAATGAGTGTTATTGTTTCTGTTGTTGCAGAGAACACCAGCCGTGTTATCGACATCCAAGATATTACCCCGGATATGATTGAAAAACAGATTGACGCCGTATTTGAAGATATTGAAGTGGACGCAGTAAAAATCGGTATGCTTTCTACACCAGAATGTATGAAAGCGGTGGCAAAGAAACTATTACAATATAAGCCCCAAAATGTCGTAATCGACCCGGTTATGTATGCCAAAAATGGCTGCCCATTGATGAATCCTACGGCGGTTTCCACCTTGATAGACACAGTAATTCCACTGGCCGATGTACTTACTCCGAATATTCCAGAGGCAGAGAAAATAGCAGATATGCAGATTTCCACAGTTTCAGATATGGAGGCTGCCGCAAGAAAAATATATGCCATGGGTTGTAAGGCGATTGTTGTCAAGGGTGGACATCATATAGGAAATGCTGTTGATGTCCTATTTAATGGAGAAAATTTCTACCATTTTGAAACATCCCGCATTGATACGAAAAATACTCATGGGACAGGCTGTACCTTTTCTTCTGCAATCGCTTCCCAGCTTGCAAAGGGAAAAAGTGTTCCGCTTGCAGTCGAATCTGCAAAGGCTTATGTCACAATGGCAATCGAACACTCTCTTGCGATTGGAAAAGGCTGTGGCCCAACGCACCATTTCTACGAATTGTATCAGCATGGTTTATCTAAAGAATAGGCAGGTGCAAAATGAACTTTGATTATACACTTTATCTTGTTACTGATCGTCAACTAATGAGCTGCGATAGCCTGACAGAAGCGGTAGAACAGGCAATTTTAGGAGGCTGCACAATGATACAACTCCGAGAAAAAGAATTGTCCTCATTAGAATTTTACAATCAGGCTGTTGCCGTGAAACAGGTTACGGATAAATACCATATTCCCCTTATCATAAACGACCGGATAGATATTGCAATGGCTGTGCAGGCTACGGGGGTACATATTGGACAGCATGATTTACCTGCGGCTGCCGTCCGCAAAGTAATTGGGGAAAATATGCTGTTGGGAGTATCTGCATCTTCCATTGCAGAAGCAATACAGGCACAACAGGATGGTGCAGATTATTTGGGAGTTGGCGCAATGTTCCCTACTGGAACTAAAACCGACGCTGATTCTGTATCAATGGAGGAATTACAGAAAATCCGCACAGCCGTTTCTTTGCCGATCGTTGTTATTGGCGGTATCAATAAAGGAAATACAGGGCGTTTCAAGCCCATGGGAATTGACGGGCTGGCTGTTGTATCTGCCATCATAGCGCAGTCCGATATAAAAGCTGCTGCTGCGGAACTGAAAGATTTATTTTGCGGAAAGGAAAAGAAACATGGATTTTAATGCGGCAATCTTTGATTTAGATGGAACAATTCTGGATTCAATGGATGTATGGGAGCATATAGATATTCAGTTTTTGAAAAAGAGAAATCTTCCTGTCCCGGAAAATTATGTAACTGAAATATGTGCAAGGAGTTTTGAGGAAGCCGCACAATATACCATTGATCTTTTTGGATTGCAGGAAACGGTAGAGGGAATTATTGAGGAATGGAATAATATGGCGGTCGAGGAATACAGTAACCATGTCGGTCTGCTGCCCCATGCCCTTGATTATCTTCTGCGCTTAAAAGAACATGGAATAAAACTTGCAGTTGCTACGGGGTTGCCGGAAAAGCTCTATATTCCATGCTTAAAGAACAATTCTATTTTAGAATTATTTGACGCTCTATGTTCAACAGATGAGGTTCAGCGGGGAAAAGAATATTCGGATGTCTTTGAATTGGCCGCAAGAAAATTAGGGGTTGCACCTGAACACTGTATTGTGTTTGATGATGTGCTTCCAGCAATTAAAAGCGCAAAGGCAGCCCGTATGTTAGCAGGCGGGATTTATGATAAGTATTCCGCAGATCAGCGTACAGAAATAGAAAGGATTGCGGATATTTACTTACTTGATTTTCGGCAAGCACCGATCCCACACAAAGAGGTATGAAAATGGAAAAATGGGATTTATATAATGCAAAACGGGAAAAGTCTGGAATAACAGTGTGCCGTGGAGAAATCATACCCAAAGGGCTGTATCATTTATCTGTGAGTGTATGGATCGTCAACCAGCAGGGGCAGTATCTTTTATCACAGCGGCATCCGAAAAAGCAATACCCTCTTTATTGGGAATGTACGGGTGGTTCTGTACTTTCCGGGGAAACCAGTTTACAAGGAGCAATCCGAGAGGTAAAAGAAGAATTAGGAATACTGCTTACTCCCGGAAGTGAAAAATTGATTTATCAGAGCAGACGGGAAAATGTGCAGGATTTTTACGATGTTTGGCTATTTCATAAGGATATAAAGATTGAAGAAATGCGTTTACAGGAAACAGAAGTTGTGGATGTTCAATGGGTAAATCCAGATAAGTTATTTGAGATGTTTCGCCTGAAACATCTGCACCCTCTAATTACCTATGTAGATCAGCTAATAGGCTGAAAAAGCGCCGGGCGCATAGGTATCAAAGCCTCTGCATCTGGCGCTTCTTTTTTGTCCTTTTTCCCGCATTTAGAACCCCGTTTTGCAGGGAACAGGATAACTTTATCCACCTGCCTGCCGGCCATGCGGAAAAACCCTTGATTTCCGTGGACTTTTAACGCCCTAAATGCGTAGACAAGGAGGTATCTTTTCCGCTGGCGCTCAGCCTTTTAATTCCGTGTTGCACATGAGGCGGAAATCTTACTGCACCAGACAGCGAAGAATCATTTTGACGAACTGGGAATCAAAAAGCTCCCCTCTGTCAAATCTCTCCGAGAGGAATACACCGATCTTCTGGAACAAAAACGGAAAGCCTATTCTGCTTTCCCCACCACAACCGCAGCGCAGCACAGAAAAATCCCGTCAATAAGATTTGTCTGCTTTTGGTTTTCAGCGTTCCAACGGAACGCGCAGCCATTGCCACCGGCAATGATCTCAGGGGTTTGGGGATATGTCACCAACAAGCATTAGCAGGAATTCCGGAAACGGGATTTCTGCTAAATACGCAATCTTACGTAAGATTGCATTGCTTGCCAGTAGTTTTAAGAGTCTTTGGCAGAGGATCTGTTTACAGTTGCCGCATTGATAAACCTTTGATAACTGCCTATAATAGAATTGTTATTTTGAGTTGCTACAACAGAAAAATGCAAAAAATTAAAATTTTCCGTCCGCTGTAACATTTCGCGGACATTTGAGGTTTACAATGGCCTTATCAAATATGGAGGTGATACAACTATGACATGGCCTTTTGAGAATGACACCAGCGCCATTGTAAAAAAATTAGCAGACCGGAGCATGAAAGCGGATAAAAGACGCAATGCGTTTATTATCATAACGATTGCTTTTGCAGTTAGTTTGATGATGGTATTAGCACTATATAATCTCGGAACAGACCGTGAAAATAGGCTTTATCTGCAAGGACGCTACCAGAGCAGCTTTATTAACAGTACCAGTGCCGTCTTTGAAAAACTGGAACATAACAACCAGATTGAAGCAGTCGGCAAAGAGGCTGCAATGGGAACGAGCCGTATCAATGACTACACTTTGGATGTGTATTACAGAGATCAAAATGCACTTGAACTAAAAGGCGTTACTGACTTGCTGGGAAAAATGCCGGAGGCAGAAAATGAAATCATTGTGGAACAGTCCTATTTGGAGCATTTAGGGCTGCCGGTTCAACTGGATCAGACCGTTACACTGGATATGCCTTTTGGAGAAAATCAGACATATCATGTTTGCGGCATTATTCAAAGCAGAAATGCGTCCCGTATTTATCAAGTCATTGTATCGAATGGCTTATATAGCCGGTATGGAAAAGCAAACTGTTACGATCTTTTGGTTCGCGTGAAAAATACCGAAAATATGGACAGAGAAACTTTGAAACTGCTGATAAACGAAATTGCGGAACAAAGCGGTGTACCTGAACAGTATGTTATGTATAGCTCTACCTACTTTGGATTGGCAGAAGAAAAATCCACGCAGGAGCTATTGGTGATTATCGGAGCAAGCAGTCTAATTGTACTGGCCTGTTCTTTGGTTATTTACAGCCTGTTCTACATTTCTGTTATCGGGAAAACACATGAGTATGGCAGACTGCGTGTGCTGGGGGCTACATCTGTTCAGATCAAGCGTATCGTGCGAAAAGAAAGTTTTTTGTTATCCTGTGCTGCAATTCCTATCGGCGTTGTATTGGGAAGTGTTTTGGGCTATTGTTTCGTGCCGGACGGCTGGCATTGGATGACTACACTGGAATGTGCCGTTGTGATTGCCCTTGTTACAGAAATTGCTTTGAAAATTGCTGTCCATACCCCTGTAAAGAAAGCCTCTATGGTATCGCCTATTGAGGCGCTGCGAATCAATACGACTGATACACCGGCGACAGAAAAAACGCGGATCGAACATCGAAAAATTACGCCATCTTCGCTTGCCCGAATGAGCTTTGCCCGGAACAAGAAAAAAGCTATACTAACCGTATTGTCTTTGGGATTTGCCGGAGTTTTACTGATGTGTGCCGCCACCTACCTTAATTCAACTGATGTAGAAAGCATGGCAAAACAGCAATTTGCAAATGGCGACATTGTACTTTCCCTTGATCCCGCCAACACAAATGCGGAAGATCGCCCCGCCGGGATCAATGCACTTCAAACGAAAAATCCATTGGATGAAGTTTTGGAAGAAACGATTTCAGATATGGATGGCGTAAAGAATATTGAATTTATACAGGGCTGTGTTTCAAATATGGAATTTCCCACTCCTTTCAAGGATGGTAACAGCCATTTCTTTACCCAAATTGGAATCCCCGAAAATCAGTACGAGGCCTTTTCACAAGGACTAATTGAGGGAACCGCAGACCGCCAGAAACTTATCAACGGAAAAGGAGTTATCGTAGATAATTCCGCCAAGCTGTTAAGCGACTATTATAATTACACTCCTCAAATTGGCGATATAGTCAAAGTGGAAACAGCGGATGGACAATGGGAAGAATTTACTGTAATGGGGATTGGGAAAGCTCCTAATCTCGGTGGGGATTCAGCTTCTTTCTATTTTCCGCAGGAACTCTTACCTATGATGAAAGAAAATGTTTCCAACTTCAACATAACCTGCATTGTAGATGTGGAAAGAGATCAGCTTACAGAAGTTGAGAATAAGATTTTCCAGTTGGCGGAAAATCGTGGAGGTATAGAAGTTTTCAGTATCAGCGATATTATTACTTATCTGCAAGAGGAAATGGATAACATAAAAATGCCGTTATACGGATTGGTATTTTTCATTGCTGTTTTTGGGCTAATCAGCCTTAGCAACACGCTAATGACAAACATTATATCAAGACAGCAGGAATTTGGTATTTTACAGTCTGTGGGATTGAGCAGTAAGCAATTCTCCAAAATGCTGCAAACAGAATGTTTCTATTATGTTTCTGGTACGGCTATTTTAACTTTAACGATTGGAACTTTAACAGGATTTGTACTTTGCAAAGTTTTCAATCAGGTTGGGACATTCGGGACATTGACTTATCATTTTCCAGTTTTAGAAATAAGCATATATTTTGTAGCGCTTTTCTTCATACTGGCCGCTTACTCCGTTTTCTCTGTACGATATAGCAAAAGACATCCTGTGATCGAGCGCATTAAAACAATGGAGTAAATTTTCCTTTATCAGAAAATTGTGTTTTCTGCAACAAAGGACATTTGCCTGTTATACTATCTACAAAAAGCAAAGGAAGTGAGGATATGAAGCAGATTTTAATTGTCGAGGACGACAGTTTTTTGAATAAGATGGTGGCCTATAACCTGACCGCAGACGGCTACGGCGTGACTTCTGCCCTAAACGCCAGAACCGCAGCCGAAGCCATACGCCAGCGGGAATTTGACTTAGTGCTGCTGGACATCAACCTGCCGGACGGCAACGGTTTTGAGCTGTGCAAACTGATAAAGCCCCAGCACCCGGACACCATTGTGATTTTCCTGACCGCTAACGATCAGGAGAGCGACCAGATACGGGGCTATGAGGTGGGCGCGGTGGACTACATCACAAAGCCCTTTGTGATCGGGGCCTTGCAGCGAAAAATCAAAGCCATGTTCGCCATGCTGGAACACCACAAACCGGCCAAGGACATTTACGACGACGGGCGGCTGTTTCTGGACTTCTCGGAGCAGACGGCTTCCTTAAACGGCAAGCCCCTGACCCTATCCCCGATGGAGTACAAAATGCTGAACCTGTTCCGTAAAAATCCCCGGCAAGTGCTGACCCGTGGGCAGCTTTTGGAAAAGCTGTGGGATATAGACGAGAAGTTTGTGGACGAACACACCCTGACAACCTCCATCAGCCGGATTCGGAGTAAGATCGAATCCGACGGCGGCGCGCCCTACATCAAAACTGTTTACGGCATGGGCTATCAATGGACGGGAGGCGAGGCAAAATGAAGTTGCAAAACCTCTCGGTAAAGCGGCTGTTTGGCCGGGTAGCAATGGGGCTTGTCCTTTCCATGTCCGGGATCACCATAGCCCTGTTTCTTGTGACAAAACAGACGGCGGTGCTGCTGACGGGCGGGGCGCTGCTGCTGTGCGCCCTTGTGGGGATTTTTGTACTGACGCAGGCGTTTGGAAAGCGGCTGTCGCAGTTTACCGCTGACCTATGCCAGACTTTAGACCACATGATCGCCGGAAATGAAGCGCCCCAGCGGCCAGAGGACAGCGAAACCCAGCTTGCCAGAATTGGACACCGGCTGGCAAGGCTCTATCAGATCATGCAGGAGAACCGCCGCCGGGTGGACGAGGAACGGCAGGAGTTACAGACCCTTGTATCGGATATTTCCCATCAAGTGAAAACGCCGGTAAGCAATCTGAAAATGGCGACGGACACGCTGCTGGAAAAGCCTATGACCAAGGCGGAGCGCACCGACTTTATCCGGGGAATCCGCAGCCAGACGGATAAGCTGGACTTTCTCTTTCAGGCCCTTGTGAAAACTTCCCGGCTGGAAACGGGCGTGATCCAGTTGGATAAGAAACCGGGCCGCCTCTTTGATACCGTGGCACAGGCCATGAGTGGAATTGTGTATGCAGCAGAGAAAAAGGAAATCGTCGTGTCCGTGGACTGCCCGGAGGATTTGACCGTTTTCCATGACAGCAAGTGGACATCCGAAGCCCTTTTTAACCTGCTGGACAATGCGGTGAAGTACACCCCGGCAGGCGGGAAAATCGCTGTGTCGGTGGTGCTGTGGGAAATGTATGTGGAAATCAAAGTAGCCGACACCGGCAAGGGCATTTCCGAAAGCAATCAGGCCGCCATCTTCCGGCGCTTCTATCGTGAGGAAGAAGTACACGAACAGCAGGGCGTGGGCATTGGCCTGTATCTGGCCCGCGAGATCGTAACACGGCAGGGCGGCTATATCAAAGTGGTTTCGGAGCCGGGCAAGGGTTCGGAATTTTCCATTATGTTGCCGACTAAATAAAGCACACTTATAACAGGAGAAAACACCATGAAAAAAATCAATTTTTGCAAAGCAACAACAATCATCTTAATAATCAATGTTATTTTATCTATTGTTTTATTTTTCGTTGTTCCTGATAAAATAGCAATTCAATGGGTAGGTACATCCCCCAGCAATGCAGTAGATTCTTACTATGTATTTTTGGTGCCGGTATTGTCAGTGCTTTTTGCTTTTACGGGAAAACCTATTTTTACAATGTTCCTGTTTAGATTGTGGAATAGAACTAACGAGCATTTAGTGACATACTTAAATTTGTGTCTGCAAGTTGTATTTCTTACTTGTGAAATCTATATCGGATTATATAACCTATGTAATTTTAATGTTGCCATTAGTATAATTCTCATTGTGGAACTTATGATAGATGTGGTGATTGGATTGAAATTATTTCACAATCAATCTATCTAAAAGATTGTGTAGTATGATTCGGCGGACGACCATTTCCGGCTGTCCGCCGTGAATTTTTTTGAAATGTCCGAGCGTTGTAACATTTCACCCCGATTTTCAATGAAATTTTTTGGCCGCTGTAACATTTCGCGGACATTTGGGTTTTACAATACCCTTATCAACAAAAGTGAGGAGGCGACGCAATGGAACTGACCCCGACATTGATTTTGAATCTGACGCTGCTGATCGTCCCGCCCGTTGCCATTGTGCTGGTGTTCCGGCAATGGCTGGCCCGGCACATCCGCTGGACGGTTGCCTTGACTGCTCTCTGTGATGTTCTCCTATTTTGGGATGAACTGTTCTACTATGAGAGCTTCGGCCTGTTCGCTGTGCTGATTCTGGTGCAGTTGGCGGCCACCGGCGCAGCAGCGTTCCGCATTTACAACAAACAAAAAAAGGATTGAATTTTATGAGCATTTTACAGACTATCGACCTGAAAAAGTATTACGGCACAGAGCCGAACATCACCCGCGCCCTTGACGGTGTGAACTTCTCCGTGGAGGACGGCGAATTTGTGGCCGTTGTGGGAACCTCCGGCAGCGGCAAGTCTACCCTGCTTCACATGATGGGCGGGCTGGACACCCCTACTTCTGGCAATGTGATTGTCCGGGACAAAGAACTGTCGAAGATGAACGACGAACAGCTTACCATCTTTCGCCGCCGCAACATCGGCTTTATCTTCCAGAACTATAACCTTGTTCCGATCCTGAATGTGTATGAGAACATCGTCCTGCCGGTGGAGCTGGACGGGGACACGGTGGATCAGAAGTTTTTGGACGAGATCGTTCACCTGCTGGGACTGGAAGATAAACTGAAAAATATGCCGAACAATCTTTCTGGCGGACAGCAGCAGCGTGTGGCTATCGCCCGGGCCTTGATCACCAAACCGGCTATTGTGCTAGCCGACGAGCCCACCGGCAACCTTGACAGCAAGACCAGCGCCGAGGTGCTGGGGCTGATCAAGCGTACCAGTGCGGAGTTCCGACAAACCGTTGTGATGATCACCCACAACAACGACATTGCCCGCCTTGCCGATCGGATCGTCCGCATTGAGGACGGTAAGATCGTGGAGTAAGGAGGTGGCAGGCTATGACATGGCCTTTTGAAAATGATACCAGCGGCATTGTAAAGCGCATATCAAACCGCAGTATATCGGCAAATCGAAAAAGAAATATCTTTATTGTTTTGACGATTGTACTTGCCAGCGCATTGCTATCTGCTATTGTACTCTATGGCTTTGGGGTTATGCAGGAAACGCAAAACCGCAACCAAAAAACAGCGCAGATTATGTATCATGCGATTTCTGAACAACAGGGACAGGAACTATACAAGCAAGAAGAAATTGCGTGGGTTGGAGAATTTTTCAACGCATTTTCTGAACAGGTAAACCATTCAACCGTGAACTTTACTTATGCAAATGCAGATATGCTAACATCCCAAAGTATGCCCTATTCGGGAGATTTACCAGCTTCGGAGAATGAAATTGTAGTGCAGGAATCCTTTTTGGATAGTTTGGGCTATTCAAATGAATTGGGACAGACAATTCAAATCCCCTTTTCTGACGGCACTACCCATGATTTCAAATTGACGGGAATCTTAGATGTGAAAACCGGCGATATTGGGCGCTATACAGCCATTATATCGAAAGAATTAGTAAGACAGCAGTATGGCGACGGAGGCATGATTGATTATTACATTGGGCTGAAAGGCGCTCAAAACATGAGCGAGGAAGAAGCCACCAACTATGCAAACACTCTGGCGCAGCAATTAAAAATTTCCGATGATAATGTGATTGTCCGTTCCACATATTTTAACTTAAAGGACGAAAATCACGGAAGCGATATGCTGTTCTATTTCTTGATCGGTTTTGTAACTTTCATTGGTTCCGGCATTGTGATCTATTCGATTTTTTATATTTCAGTAGCAAGCAGTATCCGTAACTATGGACAGCTTCGCACAATCGGAACTACAAAACGACAGATCAAAAAGATGGTTTACCGCGAGGGGAAATTACTTGCTGCCATTGCTATCCCGATTGGTTTGGTTATTGGAAATGTGATTGGGTACTTCCTGATTCCTGCCGGTTGGTACTGGCTGACTACTTTATGTGTGACGGTCGGGGTTGGCCTTTTTGCATTTATTATTGTGATGATTGCCATTCATACTCCTGTAAAAAGAGCTGCGGCAGTATCTCCGCTGGAAGCATTGCGATATTCCGATTATCAGGGGAAAATGAAAGAAAGTTCCGTGTTGCACCGTAAAATAACGCCTGCTTCACTTGCTAAAATGAATCTGTCCAGACAAAAGGCAAAGTCCACTTTAACAATACTTTCTCTTTCACTCGGCGGAGTATTGGTTGTATTGATTTCGACAATGTTAGTTTCCTATGATGGCGTTGCAGAGGCAAGAGGCAGGGCTTTCCCTGTCGGTGAATTTAACATTCAGCTCAACGCAAATCAATCGTGGGACACTGCTGGTATTTCTTTGTCTGGATTGCAGCAAAAGAATTTTCTAAATGCCGATTTTATAAATGCAGTAGAATCTATTGATGGCGTTACAGGAATCAAGCACTGGTATTACACGGACGCAGAATATCGTGTAAATGGTAATTCTGGAAAATGGATTCAGGGCTTTTGCCGAGATGAACAGCAGAATTTGGAGAAAGAGCGAATTGCGGGAACGACTGATTATGATGAACTGGTGGCAGGCAATGGAATTGTCTTGCTTCAAGAGCGTGCCGATCTCTATGATATTGAGGCTGCGTTGGGTGATACCGTCGAAGTGGACTATAAAACCGAATCCGGCCAAATTCGCACAAAGGCCTATACCGTCATGGGCATTGTAAACGAATATTCTTACTCCAGCTTCTCAAAATGCTTTGCGCTTCCGGAGCAGTTTATGAATGAAGCGACCGGGATAGATTGCACAGGTACGATTTCCGTAATTACCGATATGAAAAAATATGATACGGTAGAAGCTGCATTAAATCAACTGATAGACGGAAATAGCGATTTGGTTATGGAAACCATAAAAGAAAGTATCACTTATTATAGCGGACTTCAACAACTTTCTTTCGGGGTATTGTTGATCGTGGCTGTTATTGTTGTGTGCTTTTCTTTAATCAACCTTGTCAATACGACAATCACAAACTTCTTATCCCGTAGGCAGGAAATTGGAATGTTACAGGCGATTGGTTTGAGTAAAAAGCAGCTTATCAAAATGCTGTGCTATGAGGGGTTAATGTATTCAGTTTTTGCTACGCTGGTAACATTGGTTTTGGGGACTGGACTGGGCTTCCTATCCGTACAGGTCGTTGTGAAAACGATGAATCCATACTTTTACTATTCATTTCCGTGGCTGATCGTATTGATATATTTAGCAATCCTGCTGATTGTGCAATTCACCTTGATTTCTTACACAACTGGAAATCTGAAAAAGCAATCTCTTGTTGAGCAAATCAGGACGATGGAATAGCCATATGGGATCGGCGGGGCGGCGTGTGCTGCCCCGCTTTTTTCGCCATTTCTCAAAGAAATTTTTGAAATGTCCGAGCGTTGTAACAATTCAGCCTGTTTTTCTGTCGAAATCAAAGGCACCTCGGACATTTGTGTAACATTTGTAGTTTATGCTTGTGGTAAATCAATATTGGGGGTGAGGACACATGAAAAAGATACTGCTGATCGACGACAGCGACACCTATACATGGTGCCTGCAAAAATACTTACAGCACCGGGGCTACCCGGTAAAAACGGCTTGTACGCTGAAAGAAGCGCGGACCGCCATCCAAGAGGAAATGCCGCTGGTGGTCTGCTGTGATCTCGACCTGCCGGACGGTTCCGGCATGGACTTTCTGGACGAGGTGCGGGCCGCAGACAAGGAGCTGCCTTTTATTCTGGCGTCCTGTCATGACAAGGACGACTACGAACAGGAAGCTATGCGCCGGGGCGCGACGCTGTGCATGGACAAAATGAAAGGACTGCTACTACAAGATAAGCTGGTGGAATACGCCTACCGGCAGTTATCCGGCGAAAAGGCCCCGACTTTTCACAAGCTGCTCTTTGTCTATGCAGAAGATACCAGCGCCGAAGTGCTGCGGGCTGCTATGCTACAAAAGGGCTTTGACCTGATTCTGGTTTCCTCGATTTGGGAAGCCAAGCGCCGGATTTTTGAGGATAAGGAAATAGAACTGATCTTGTGCGATCTGGAACTGCCGGACGGCACAGCAATGGAGCTGTTTCATACGCTACGGCGGGTGGCGGGGATGTTCCAAATGAAGAATCCCCCTGTCCGGCTTCTGCCGTTCTTTATCCTCACCGAGAACAACGACCCTGCCACGGAATATGAATACCGGCATGAGGGCGTGAACGACTATATCACCGCCCCGGTCAATATCCCGGAGCTGATCCGGCAGGTTTTGTTCTTTGTGGAGTAATTGAAAAATTTTATGGAGGTGATGATGTGATGGGACATTAGCTGTTTTTGATATAGAAGAATCCGGCAAACAGATTGGCGAAAAGTTATTTCTGCTTCTTAACGAGGAACAAAAGAATGCTCTAATGCAATATATTTTGGAGCAAGGAGTCTGTCATGGAACAGTATTCAATTCCTGTCACACTTCTTCCACAGCAGAGAAAAATCCTCTGACAGAAATACAAGAAGGCGAGCTTTATCTATGCCTGGAACACCGTACTGTCAGGGTTCGTGAACGGATTATCAACCTGACAAGTAAGGAGTTTGATATACTGGCATTACTCATTGCCAATCCCAAACGTGTTTTTACTTACGAACTGATTACCGATTTGGTTTGGAAAGAGGATTGTGATTTCTATTCGAGAAAAGCGATTCATAATCATATAAGTAAGCTGCGTAAGAAGTTGCGCTTTGAACCGGATCTTCCAAACTATATTGAGAGTGTCGCCGGGATCGGCTATAAATTTGAACATCTATAACATGAGCCCACAAGGTGTTGTTTCCCCTTGTGGGCTTGCTTTTTGCAGCATATATTCTAAGAGCGGAATATGTAGAAAATTGCGAATATAAAGAGTAAAAAGCGAATATCTGCGGACTGATAAAGGAAACATAACCGATATAATTTTCTCCCAAGGAGGTATCAAGCAGCCGATTCAGGTTCCTCCTTGATGGGAGGAAATGCCTATGTGTCTATGCAACACAGATCTGCAGATAAACTGCTTTACATTCAGTCACCTATACGTCGTAGTCCAGCTCGTATGGATTGCGGCGTTTTTGGTTTCGACAAAGTTTGAGCATTTTCGCTGTCAACCTCCCGGAAAAATTTTATACTGCTGCTTTGGCGCGCCTGTTCTTTGTACGGGCGCGCTTTTTTGTACCCTTTTTTTAATCAGAAAGAGACTTAGACCTTATCGCTGCCGCAGCCCACCCTCTGATTTCGATTTTTGCCATCAACTCAAACATCGAAATTGGAGGAAATTACTATGAAGAAAATCAATCTTCGGGATTATTACCCGTATTATACACAGGACATGATCGTTGAGGTGCCGGATGAAGTTGCTTTGTTGCTTCGGGAATATATGTTGTTGGAAGAAGCCTATCGGATTCGTACATACCGCTATAAAGCATTTTACTCTCTGGATCGAGACGAAGGTATTGAGCGTGAGATATTGCAAAAGCCTCTTAACCCGGCAGAAATTTGGGAACAGCGCCAAATGACGGAGTTGATTTATAAAGGTCTTTCCAAACTTCCGGTAAAGCAGCGCCAACGAATCTATGCACACTTTTTTCTTGGCATGAGCAAAGCAGATATTGCCAAAGCGGAAGGAACACACAAAAGCCGGATCACCCGTTCTATCGAAGCCGGATTGCGTAGTCTGGAAAAATATTTCAAAGAAATTTTATAACAGACGGCAACTTTGCCCCTAAAAATGTACTGAATAGTAGAGGGACATATTCGGCGGGACAAGCTGGACGGGTGTGGTAAGGAAGCATATACATCCTCCCACCCCAACTGCAATATCAATTTGTCTGCCATGCCCCTTGCTTGTTCCTTGACAACCGAATATACGCTGTTACAGGTACTTCATTCTGTGTTCCGAGCGGCAGATGGGGCGGCGCGGTGACAGGCGGCCTAAGGAGGTGATGGATCCAGGCTGTCCGAGCGATAAACGCAACCTACGAAACCGGCTGTGGCAGGCCGGACGCGATAACGACGCAGATCATAATGGTACTTCTTCACAGCTTCCTAAAGACTTGGGGAGAGTTCCTGCGGCGTTTGCTTGCTCTGGCAAAGCGGCGGCGTATGCGGGACTATGATGCGGTGACGCTATCCGCAGCCTGTAACAGCCCCGTCCTTATAACAGAAGGACTTGCCGGGGTGCGTGGCAAATACGGCAGTAAAATCGAAATCAGATATAATGGGCCGGATTTATGTGTGTAATAACCATAGATCCGACCTATTCATGTGGTTTTGATAACACAGTTTTCAGAAGGGAGTTGATACTATGGAATTGAATACCATTGTCAGTGAAGTGGGTACACTGGTAGACATTCGGGATGTCTCTGTCAACAAAGAACTTTCCCGTGATGAACGAATTGCAGAATTCGTTCAGCAAATCAAAAATCCATACCATTTTAAGTGTGGGCGTTTTACTGTACAGGCCAGCTTTTCTGCTGAAGGTGCTACCCTGGAAGAATGTATCAAAGGTATTTTGCGATAGCTGCAATTTTAAGAAAGGGGTGTCAAGCGTTTTTGAAAATGTCCTAAAATAATTGAAGTATTAGCCCCGGCTTTTTGCTGGGGCTTGTTAAATTGATTCGTTTCATTCCTCAGGCAATTTTTGTATCTTGATCATTCTGGTGGTGTTCTTGCTGTTTGACAAACTTTCCAAACTGTTGGCGACGCCAGGGATGATTCATTGGTGGAATGCGGGGCTTCTTTGGTTTTGGCGGAGTATAGTCTATATCTAAGTCTTTTGATTTTGTTTCGTGCTCGGGTATTTCTTCCAGTGCGTAGATGTCTTTGTCATTTACACAGCAGTATTGACTGCCATCAAAAGCCTGAATAAACATTACCTTTGTTCCTTTTCGGTAGTGGACCTGATTGCCTCTGCTGTCAATCATACGGTAGTATTTATTGGAATGCCTTAAACAGTGTCCGGTATCTACCGTTCTTTCGCATAAAACTGCAAGAATCAGGTTAATTTTTTCAATTTGGGGTTGCACTTCGAACACAGACTTGATACCATGAATGGGAAGGGAAAACTTCTCATTGAATTCCTTTATGTAGGAGTTTAGGAATTCATTGGCAGCGTCTATGGTCGTTATGCCTGCAAGTCTTAACTCGACTGGCAGGCGCGACTGTAGCGTCTGGTTCAGGCGTTCTACACGTCCTTTTGCCTGAGGCACACTGCTTGATCCCAGTTCAACCCCCAGCTGTTTACAGGCATAGGCAAACTGTGTATAGGTATCCTTATCGATAGATGGGGAGTTTTTCTTTTTATAGGTGAAAACAGTACGGCGGTCTGTAAAGAACTTGTAGGGGATACCGTAAGTTGTGAGGATCTGATGGAAAACGTGGTAATAGCCATTCAGAGTTTCCTGGGTATCAAACCAACCGCCGGTAATCCTTCCTGTAGCATCATCTATAGCCAGATGCAGATGCCATATCTGACCGGGGATCCATTCGTAGGGAGTTGCGTCCATTTGCTGCAGTTCACCGAAATAAGCGGCTCTGGGACGGCGGGAATGGGCGTCCTCAAGAGCAACAAGATTAATCTGTATCTGATCCGCTTCTTTCTGAGATTTCGCTGCTTTTTTATCGGCTTTTAATTGTTCTTTGATTCTCTTTTTCTTAGCTTTTGTAGCCTTGGGAGAGAGAATGTATTCAGCTTCGAGAATAGACATAACCGCTGAAGGGGAGATGTGGATATCTTCATGTTTTCCTAATAACTCAGTGAAATGCACAAAATTGGCATCATAGTATTTGTTGCGGTATAAATCGACAACAAGATTACGAGTTTCATTGGGGATGGTATTGGCTGGCTTACGTCCTCTGTTGCCATGGATAAAATAGGCTTTGCCATGCTCTTTGTAGCCTTTAAGCATACGGTTAATGTGACGTACAGTACAACCGAGAGTAAGGGCAGCTCTCTGCTTGTTAGGGGCTGGATGATCTGCCAATGATTTGATCACCTCATACTTCTTTTGTTCATCCATTGATAATTCTACCTTTCTGATAATCGTTACCTCCATCTGTTGATGGAAGCATTATACTACATTGGGACATTTTCCTTTGTGGTATATTAGGACATTATCATAAATGGTTCATATGCGATAGCTGCAATTTTAAGAAAGGGGCTGACTTTTCCGTAAAAGCATGGTAGAATAAGAATCGGAAAAGGAATTGAATATGGATTAACCACACTTCTTGAATTGCGGGGATTTTTCTGTGCAACGAAAGGAGTGTTTTTTTATGCAGGTTTACAAAGCGATTAAGTACATCCGTCTTTCTTATACGGATGATAAAACAGTAGAAAGTGACAGCGTTGCTAACCAGCGGCGCCTGATCGATGACTACATAGCCCGACACCCGGAAATTGAGGTTGTGGCAGAAAAAATTGACGATGGTTATAGTGGTGTTTTGTTTGATCGCCCGGCATTTCAGGAAATGATGCGGATGATCGAACAAGGCGAAGCTAACTGCGTGATTGTCAAAGACCTCTCCCGCTTAGGTCGTGAGTACATAGAAACAGGCCGTTATATGCGCAGGGTATTTCCAGCCTATGGAGTGCGTTTTATCGCAATTAACGATAATGTGGACACAGAAAATGACGCTGCCGATGATCTCACGGTTTCTGTCAAAAACATTATGAATGAGGCTTACTGTCGGGATATTTCTGTTAAGACACGGAGCGCCCTGGAAGTAAAACGGCGCAGCGGGGATTTTGTAGGTGCTTTTACCATCTATGGTTATGTGAAAGTCGGCGATAAACACAAGAGCCTGGAAGTAGACGAATATGCTGCCAATGTTGTGCGGGATATTTTCAGAAAACGGCTGGAAGGATTCAGCGCTTCCCATATAGCGGATGAACTGAACCGATTAGGAATTCTTTCACCTTTGGCGTATAAGCGCAATCACGGAATGCCTCATGCAAAAGGTGGCTATACAGACCGAAAGGATTGCAAATGGTCTGCAACTACAATCATCCGCATTTTACAGGATGAAACTTACACCGGAACACTGGTCCAGGGCAAGCAGACAACGCCCCATTTCAAATTAAAAGAGCGTGAGGACAAACCTTCTTCGGAATGGATTCGTGTGGAGGGAACCCATGAAGCGATCATACAAAAGCACGATTTTGATCTGGTGCAACGGCTCCGCAGGATTGACACAAGGACTTCTCCCAAATCGGATAAGGTTTACCTTTTTTCCGGTATTTTGATCTGCGGCTGCTGTGGCTGCCGTATGACCCGCAAGACGAACCGCTATAAAGATAAAGAGTATCACTATTATTACTGCCCGACCGGCAAAAAGAATGGCTGCACATCGTCGGTCATGCTGAAAGAGTCGGATCTGATTGAATGTGTGCAGGACAGTTTGAAAGGACATATTGAAAATGTTGCTTCTCTGGATGCCCTGCTGTCCAGTATCAGTCAGGAACGGATCAACCGGGAATTGGCACAGGAATATGCCGCACAGATCAGAGTAAATGAAAAGCGTGTAGCACAGACCGAGGGCTTTAAGGCAAAACTCTATGAAAATCTGGTGAGTGGAATTCTGACAAAGGAAGAATTTCTCTCTTATAAGCGAAAATACAATGCAGATATTGAACTGTTCCAAAAGGCAATCGCTGAATGGAACGATAAACTTACAGATGTATTGGAAAACCGAAGCGAACGAAATCGTTGGATCAACCACTTTATGAGATTTTCTACTATGGAGGATATTGACCGCCGGGCAGTCATGCAGCTTATCCGAAGCATACGGGTAATGGGTAAAGATGAACTGCATATTGAATTTAATTACCAGGATGAATATCAGAAAGCAATCTCTTTGGCGGAACAGATTGCTACAAAAAATGAAGAAAGGATGGTGGGCTAAATGGCAAGAAAAAGCAGAAAACAGACGGCGGCACCTATGCCGGCACCATCTTTATATGTACATGTAGCTCTGTATATCCGTCTTTCTGTGGAGGATAACAAAAAGCGGGGCTGCTCAGTAGAAAATCAAAAGCTGGTACTGAATGACTTTCTTTCAGATAAACCGGACTTCGTTGTGTATGATACCTATATCGACAACGGAGCGACAGGGACAAATTTTCACCGCCCTGGATTTCAGCAAATGCTATCTGATATTGAAGCAGGCCACATTAACTGTGTGATTGTTAAGGATCTTTCCCGATTAGGGCGAAATTCTATTGACACAGGTTATTATATCGAACAGTATTTCCATGCTCATAATGTTCGTTTCATTGCTGTTACGGATCAGTTTGATACAGCGGATTCCGGAAATCTTCATGGCGGTATCATGCTGCCTTTGAAAAATATGATCAATGAAGCCTATGCTCTGGACATTGGACGAAAAATCAAAGCACAAGCGCGGCAGGCTATGAAAGACGGCGACTATATTGGTGCACGGGCACCTTACGGTTACAGGAAAGATCCTGATAATTGCCATAAACTTCTGATTGATGAAAATACTGCCCCTGTGGTAAAACAGATTTTTGAATGGGCACATGAGCATGTGGCACTGAACCGGATTGTCCGCAATCTAAATGAGATGGGGATTCCGGCACCGAGCCATTATAAAAAGGCCACTGGCGAGATTACCAGTCCGGGTCTGATTGGAAGCGGCAAATGGCAGACCCGTACAGTGATGAAAATTTTAGAAAGCGAAGTCTATACAGGCGATCTGGTGCAAGGAAAAACAAAGATTGTAGATCATCAGCAGGTCAAGGCTGGAGAAGATAATCTGATTATTGCAAAATGCACCCATGAACCGATCATCAGCCATGAGTTGTTTAATGCAGTTCAGGAATACAGAAAACAGATCTGTGAAGAAAGCAAAGCAACTCCAAAACGTCCCTACACACCAAACATTTTCAAAGGTAAAGTGTTCTGTGCTGATTGTGGCAGAAGCCTTCACAGGCAACGCGCCGAGCGCCGGAAAGGACCCGACACTTACTGGTTCCACTGCCTTACAAACAGCCGGGTAGAAAAAGATAGCTGCAAAGGTGCGATGATACAGGAGAAAGAACTGATTTCTACTGTTACGGCTATTCTTGAAAAAGAGCTGACAGTTGCGCTGGGAATGTCGCTGCCACTCTTTCAGTTGGAGGCAAGACAAAAACAGGAAAAAGATAAGCTGAAAATTCAGATGTCGGCCAAACGGCAGGAAATTGAAAAAACACGCCGGCTGATCCGTGGCCTATATGAAAATTTTGTACAGGGTATTTTGACAAATGACGAATACTTTGAATTGAAAGCGGATTATGAACATGCTATCAATGCTCTGTCTGGTGAGATTGAAGTATTTGAAAAATCTATGGACTCCCTGGACAACCAGCTTGCCAGATACCGTGCAATGGAAAAGGATGCAAAAACACTGGCACAGGATCATGTGCTGACTGCGGAACTGATTGAACGGCTCATTGAACGAATTGAGATAGACCACGAGCGGAATATTCATGTGACCTTCCGTTTCAAAAATGAATTTCAGGGAAAGGCGGTGGAACCGTGCGCAACTATGTGATTGCTCTTTATATCCGTCTTTCTGTGGAAGATTTCAAAACTGAAAGTTTGAGCATACCAAATCAAAAACTGATTCTTCGTGAAAAAGCTATGTCTCTGCCGGAATGGGATAACAGCGAGATTTTGGAATTTATTGACAATGGTCATACGGGGACAAACTTTGAGCGTCCGGCGGTGCAGGAACTTTTAACAATGGTTCAGGCCGGAAAAATCAACTGTATTATTGTAAAAGACCTTTCCCGATTTGGACGTAACAGCATTGAAACCGGCTATTTTATTGAGCGGGTATTTCCTCTTTACCACACCCGTTTTATTTCCGTCAGTGATGATTTTGACACAGCTAATTTCAAAGGTGATACCGGAGGGATTGATATTGCTTTCAAGTATCTTATCAGCGAGTGTTATAGCCGGGATATGTCCATGAAAACCAAAAGTGCAAAATACGCAAAAATGAGTCGTGGGGAATATCAGAGTGTCATCTGTCCTTACGGCTATCGCAAGAGTGCAGACGGACGTATGGAACCGGACGAGGATGTTGCCTCGAATGTGCAGATGATATTTCAATGGGCGTCTGAAGGCAACACCGCAGCCGAGATCACAAGAAAATTGTATGCCATGAATATCCCCACCCCTGGGGAATATCGCAAACTTAAAGGCAAGGACTATTACAATGTTTCCCGAACAAACGGCGTTTGGAGTACATCAACGGTCCTGCGTATTTTAGAAGATCAAAGATATATCGGTACCTATGTAATTGGCAAGAGAAAGGTAAAAGAGATTGGCAGCCGACATACACAGTTAAAGGATGAAAGTGAGTGGTTCAAAATCCCGAACCATCATCCGGCTATTATAAGTGTGGATCTATTTGAAAAAGCCAATGCTTCAATTAAGCGTTTCTCTCTGTCAAATAAAAAACCGCGTGATTATCTGCTCCGCGGTAAGGTATTCTGTGGATGCTGCGATCATGCAATGTCTCTACGAAATGGTGCGTGGTTTTATTGCCGTCATTCCGAGGTGGCTGAAACGCTTCCTTGTCATGGTGTGCGCATAAAGATGGCTGATCTGGAGCAGGTTGTATTTGAAACAATTCGGGCTCAAATGTGTCCGGCATTGGGAATTGACAGCAATAAGGATAAATTGGATTTGCAGACAGTCCAGCAGGCCGAACATGAAGAAAAACTCCGTTCTATTCAAGACAGCAAGCGGCATCTTTATGAGCAGTATGCGCTTGGAGAGATTGATTTGGAAACCTATCGAACACGAAAAGCGGTTTATGACACGGAACTGGTACAAGCCAAAAATGTTCATGCTGTCATTACTGCACAGACAAAGCAGATAAAAAGTGATTATGAAATCAAGTTGAAACAACAGGAAATTATGCAGGAAGTCGGAAACGCCAATATGCTGACAAAAGCTCTGATTGACCGGCTTATCAACAAAGTTTACGTCTTTCCAGGAGAGCGGATTGAGATTGAATATGCAACACAGGATTTCTTAGAAACAAAGGAATCTGAAAAGGAGGTATAACCGTGAACACCCATTTGAAACAGCTATGGGCAGCTATGAGGCTGCCCGAAAAACTTCAAAAAAAGTTATAAATTTTTTTGTCGTGGGCTTGACATACGGGTGCCTTAAGCTGTGATAATCAAAAGCAAGATGCATTTCATGGTGTATAACCCTACTGCAATACTTAAATGAATCAGTGGAAGTATACTGACCGTTTTCATCAATACACACCAACCTGATACGCTGTAGTGGACTTTCAACACATTTTTGAATTGGTACAACCCTGATCATGTCATTACCCTTTTCATCAGTTTCAATCTTTTTAACATGAATCGTGTAATATTCACCATACTTCATTTCATTCCTAAGCTGTTCAGCTTTTTCCTGTTTCAATGCCTGATATAGTGTTTCACCAAAAGGGACTTCACGAATGGAAGTAAAGGTTTTTGGTGTAGTAAAGTACCAAGATGAACGCTGTTCTTTCTTACCTTTCTTTTCAACAACCTTTCTTACATCTGCACCAAAGTTACGTTTTACAATCTGCTTATTTACAGATATTTTTCTTTTATCAAAATCAATATCATCCCAAGTAAGACCAAAGGTTTCTGATATTCGTAAGCCTGTATAAAATCCAATCATTAAAGGTATATAGTACCGGGTGTTTTGAAATCTGTCACGAATTTTACACCATTCATCTAATGTCAGTACAATTCGTTCACGTGGTTTTCTTTCAACCTTTGGAAATTTCACATATTGCATGGGGTTAGACTGTAAATAGTGCATTGGTTCAACTGCATAATTCAGTGCAGCACTGAATACAGACAAAATACCAACTAAATGACTTTTTGAATTACCGTTCATTTTAAGTTCAACTGCATATTCCTGTAATACTGCCGGAGTGATTGCTTTTAATCTATACATACCAAATTTTGGAATTAGATGCCCTTGAATGATTCTTAAATACCCTACTTGGGTGTTATATTTAAGGTTGGTCTTACAGTACAGATCAAACCACTGATTCAGGTAATCAGCAACCGTTATTTCTGTCGGTTCAAATACAGTTCCGGCATTATTGTATTCATTCATAGCAGCAGTCAATGCCTGTTCAGCTTCTTTCTTGGTTCTGAATCCACCCTTTTCTTTTTTCTTTCTTTTACCGTCAATTTTTCCAAGGTCAAAATAATATGACCATGTTGTACCTCTTTTTCTTACTCCACCTTGCATAAATAGCACTTCCTTTCATTGAAACCATAAGGAATGAATGCTATAATGGTTTTTGCATAGTCCAAATCATTTCATTCCTTTGGTTTGGTTTTGCTGACCCTGACCGCTGCAACGGTTGGGGTCGTTTTTTTACTGGTTACACTTGGTTACGCTTTAGTTACGGTTGAGGTTACAGTTATATTACCTTGATTTACAAGGTGGTTACACTTGTCTACGGTTCATCACAAGTTCTTTATATAACGCTTATATAAATAAAAAAAATAAAGTATAAAAAGTAAAATATATAAGATATAGATTTTAAGTGTAACCGTAACCAACCGTAACCGCAAAAACTACAATTGAACTGTTATTTTATACGATCTACCTGACTTTTCTCTGTTGATTTTCCCGGTTTCACCCCATTCATACAAAAGTGACTGAATTTCAAGTTTTGCAATAGGGTTAAAATGTTTATATACATCCGATTGTAGAATACCGTTGTTATCGTTAAGAAAATCCATCAAATCACTTGGAAGTGTAGAAAGTAACTTTTGTTTGAGTTCATACTCTTTTTGCATTTCAACCCACTTTGTTGATAAATCTTCTAATTCTTCTTTACGTATGTTGAAATATTCATCCTTTATTAGTATCGTATTACACCAACATTCAAAATTTTTACCTTTAGATGAACACAGCCTTTTTACATCTTCCATATAACGAACAAATGACTTTAAAGCAGAGTACAATTCTTTTGGTGACTTATTTCTTGCATCAATCCAGATGTCCATAAAGTATGAAAATTCTTTTTCTATCGGTTCTATAAATTCTTTATTGTGTGTAACCCAACCGAAAGGAAGATCAGTATCATCCTCTGTGGTATCAGATTCAGGTGTGTCTCCTACCTCTTCCCATTCAATCTGTAGCGATGATGGTTGGTGTTCTGGTTTTTTCTTAGGTTTGTCTTTTTTGAATAAATTTAAAAATCCCATTTCAAAAACCTCTCTTATAATTTTCTTGATATCCGGGAACAATAACCCTATGAAGATATTATTGTCCAAAATCATATACGAAAGAAATTTGTCTGTTCGGCAGCTATCCATCATGTCCGGTGTTCCAAAATCCACAATCCATGAAGACATGAATGAGGATTCAAATCCGAAAATCAAGACACTGGAACAACTCGCCTATGGTCTGAATTGTCGGATAACAGACTTGTTTGAGTCAAATGTAAAATAAATGTCCGGCTAACCGGACGATTATCCTCTGACTGACCTTTTCACACATTAAAGCGTTATAATAAATATAACAAAAAAACGCACAGAAACAGAACAAACGTTCGAGAAAATATTGATTTCCTGTGAATACTGATGTATCATATATTCAGGGTGAAGCGAACGGGTGTTCCGTTTCGGAAGGAGGTCTACATATGGATTACAAAAAACTTATAATTGATATGCTGAACGAAGTAAGTGAAACACAGTTAAGACATGTGTATTACTTCATCAGAGGGATGTTAGGACTGAAATAAATCAGTCCTTTTTTGTCTGTATGGAATCAAGAAAATCTTCCAATACTTTCCATCCGTTATCGTCCAGAGCTGCAAGTCCTGAAATTAACCTTTTTTTAAAAGAATCATCTTCCTCACCCATCACCTGACCGACAAACTGTGCAATCTCATCATCGTAAGACATTTCTACGAACATTTCACCCTCACCGGTTCTCAGCCAGTTTTCATTGACATTAAATTCCCTACATATTGATACGATAATTGCATCAATCGGTGTATTTCTGCCTGTTTCGTAATTTGCTAAAGAGTTTCGTTTTATTCCAATCCTGTCTGCAAATTCCTGTTGAGTCATATCTAATTCTTTTCTTAATTTCTTAAGACGTTCGTTCATTTTCTCACCTCTCTTTCTGTTACTAATTATACCGCATTCTTATAAGAAATACAATAGAAAAATGTGCTAACAGCAACAAAAAGTGCTAAAAACAACAAAAATATTGTTGACAAATGTCTGTATAGCACATATAATAGTCTCATAAGCAACAGAGCAAGCAGGAAAAACCGGGTGAAGCGATAGGGCTACACACAAGTAACATGGTAGTTATGCTGACAAATGTATCAGACAGAGTGTGTGAAGAATAAACATGACCCGGCAAAACAGTTGAAGAAAGTAGGAACTGTAGGACAAGAAAGCAAAGTGAGCTGTACTAATTGAAGAAAACAGTTTAGCACTAGCCAATAGTGACTTTACTCCTTAACCAAGAAGCAGTTAAACGGAAGAATCAACGAGCGAGAGGACACAGTACTTTGTTGTTTATGTAACCAGCTTCCGGTCACTCAGACCATCCATTGCCTGACCGGAAGTATAAAAAAGAGAATGAAATGATAATTGGAAAAACCAAAGGAATGAAATTTATATAAGTGAGGTGTGCGGAATGAAGAAGTATTTGATTATTTTCACAGAACGGTTTCCTGAATGTTATGAAGGAACAAGACAATATTGCAAGACTGTTGACACTAAAGCAGAGGTCAAAGAAGAAATCAGAAAGTTGGAAGAATCACCGTTTACAGTTTCTTTTACAGTGTATCAAATTGGAGAATATGGACTGATGACGGTTGTTGAATAAGCCGAAACGGTCAGCAATGACCGTCTGCCGGGAATGACCACCCGGTACTGATGATGGCAGGTCAGAAAGGATGGTGAAAAGAATGGAGAGGAATGATTATCTTGTGGAACTACTTGGGAAAAAGGAAGCCGCAAGACTGAAAGAAGCCTTGAGAAGTGGAAAAACAATCGTTGTCAAAGGAGAACAGAAATCAGGAAAAACAACATTGACAAAAGTGTTGAACAACGCTGGATATCATGCAGTAGAGGACTTTGCAGTACATGAAGTCATTTTAAAAGAACCCATTAAAAACATGATACCCAACATGTCAGGGACTATTTCCTAAAGGCTGGTGACCGGCTGGAAATATTGAAAATCCAATTAATATCGTTTGGATTTCTCACTTTAAAACCGTGTTCAACCATGACTTCTTTGAAATCGTCATTGGTGACATAGAAACCACATTCATCTGCTTCAAAGATATGTTTCAAACCGTAGGAAGTTTTTCTATCGTTGAAGGATTTAATGGGAATCAGGTTAAAAGTAATCCAGTCATACAAAATGTCATGTTCTCTTTTGGTTAGTTCCATAACAACACCCCCTCTCTAACAGAGAGTATATCACAACAATGAAAGGAAGTGGAATATATGTCAGAAGAACAGAAGAAGATCATCAAAGACCTTGCAGATAAGTTACCATCCATGACAGAGCGTGAACGTGGTTATCTGGAAGGAACGATTGCAACAGCAGCCGCAATGAGTAAGAAAGATAAAGAAGGTGAAAAGAATGAATGTGTTGATCCCCATTAACTACGATGGCGAACAGCCAACCGTGTCAGCCAGAGCCTTACATACCGGTTTGGAAATCAGTAGAAGATTTTCAGTATGGTTTGAGACAAACTCACAAGGATTCGTGGAAAATGAAGATTATACAAGTGTACTTTCGGGTACGGTTGTAAATAACGGTGCTCACAGAGAAATTCAGGACTATTCCTTATCGGTTGATATGGCGAAGCACATCTGTTTGATGAGTCGAACCGAAAAGGGTAAACAGATCCGTCAGTATTTCATTGATCTTGAGAAAGCATGGAACACACCGGAACAGATTTTTGCAAGAGCATTGAAGATGGCTGATAGAGAAATCGAAAAGTTGAAATCCAACAATGCATCCTTGATTGAAGATGTTCAGAGGATGAAACCTAAGGAAATCTTTGCAGATGCAGTTTCAGCAAGCAATACTTCTATCTTGATTGGAGAACTTGCAAAACTGTTGAAGCAGAACGGTATTGAAACCGGACAGCGTAGATTATTCACTTGGATGCGTGACAACGGATATTTAATCAAAAGCGGTTCAAGTAAGAATATGCCAACGCAAAAATCTATGGAACTCGGTCTATTAGAAATCAAAGAAGGCTCTTATATCAATGGTGCAGGTGTAAATGTTACTACTAAAACACCAAAAGTTACCGGAAAGGGACAGCAGTATTTTATCAATAAGTTCCTTGCAGCATAAAAATAAACCCCATAAGAACTGGTACTTCTTACAGGGTATAGCAAATAACTCAGCTACATAGTAGCAGAAAGTGAGAAAAAATACAATGAAAAAGATTTTAGAGGCTTGCATTGAGCAGATCTTACAGTTTGACAGTGAAATGGAATGGATTGCATTTCATCACAATCTGAAGACTGGAAGAAAGGCTTATGAGGTTTTAAGTGAGGAAAAGCAGATAGACGGTTCAGTCATCGTTCATATTAAAAAACAGTATAACAATAATAAATTTCCGGAGAGGAGTGTTTCTTGATGACATTCAGCGAGAAATTGAAACAGGCTATGCAAGAATTACACCTGAATCAGCGTCAGGTGTGCGGTATGACTGGAAAAAGTAAAGGTTCTGTCAGTCAGTACCTTTCAGGTAAACAGATACCGTCAGATGATGTTCAGAGTGCTATTGCAGTAGCACTTGGACTTGAATCAGATTACTTTTCAAAATCTGATGAACAGGTGGTTGTACTTCCAACTGATGAATTAAGAAATGGGGTAATCCCCCGGTTAGATGTGGAAAAGGCTGCAAAGCTGTTACAGATGAATCACAACACAGTTCGCAAGGGTTTACAGCAAGGGGTTTTCCCTTGGGGTTACGGTATTCATACATCTGACAACAGATGGGTGTACTTCATCAACGCAAAACGTTTTGCAGAGATCGAAAGGGTGGTTGTTGATGACTAAAGAACAAAAACTTCAAGCGTATGCAATGCGTCTTGATGGGTGTACTTATCAAGAAATTGCAAATAAATTTGGTGTCACTAGACAGTGTATTCAACAAAATATTGGTACAGTTGGTGTCACGAGGGATAACAGACGTCAGGTATTGCGGTTGTCAGAAAATTGCATTTATACCGGATTGGCAAAATTCATAAAAGAAAATGAGATTAGTTCTACAGTACTCGCTGATGTTATTGGAGTTTGTAGACTAGCTGCTTATCAGAGAATTGTTGGAGAAAGAAATTTTAACATATCGGATATATACAAAATTCTTAATTATACAGGTATGACGTTTGAAGAATGTTTTGAATTAAAAGAAAGTGAGGTTTAATAACATGAAAAAATTTGAATTTACAGGAGAAACCAAGACAATAAGTTTACTTTTTAGAACGGCTACACTTCACAGAATCAGAGCGGTAGCAGAATTTGGTCTTGTCAAAATCGGTGATCTTGGCGGCTGGATTGAGAAAGAAGAAAATCTTTCCCATGAAGGAAAGGCTTGGGTTTGGGGCAATGCCAAGGTTTGGGGCAATGCCAAGGTTTGCGGTGATGCCAAGGTTTGGGGCAATGCCAAGGTTTGCGGTGATGCCGAGGTCTTTTCTGCAAGTCATGTGTTAGTGATCGGTGCTATTGGTAGCCGGGACGATTTCACAACATTCTTTAGAGATAAAGACAATGAGATCACCGTCAAATGCGGTTGTTTCCTCGGAAAGATTGATGAGTTCTTGAAAAAGGTTGCAAAAACACACAAAGATTCAAAATATGCATTTGTGTACAGAGCCGCCGTTGAAGTCGCAAAATTACAAATTGATCTCAGTCTGGAGAAACCTTTAGAAGTGGGTGATAAGGTCAAAATTATTTCACCAGAAGAAAATGATCCGGAAAAGAACTGGAACACGGAAATGAGTCAGTATCTCGGTACTATTATGACAATCAAGAAGGTTTGCAGAGGCGGCTACTACATGGAAGAAGATAATGAGAAATGGTACTGGAACAATTACCGGATTGCAGGAAAGGTCGAATAATGAGTGATCTTCACTTTATGCCCCATCAGGAAGAGGTGCTGAACTTGACTGATGATAAAAACAGGTGCGCCTACTATCTGGATATGGGGCTTGGTAAAACATTTGTCGGTGCTGAAAAAATGTATCTCCTGAATAACAATGTGAACCTGATCGTATGCCAGAAGTCAAAGATTGAGGACTGGGTTGACCATATTAGAACATTTTATCCGGAATATTGGGTGATGGACCTGACCAATAAAAACGATAGTTCGGTATTCCGGAAGATCATGGAAAGCAAGGGAATTTATGAATTTACGAGTCAGATTGTCGGTGTGATCAACTATGATTTGATATTCAGGCGTTCATATATTGCCCATATAACAGATTTTACATTGATGCTTGACGAGAGTTCGCTGATCTGTAACGAGAACGCAAAACGGTCAAAATTCATTCTGAAACTGCATCCGGAAAGCGTGATCCTGTTATCCGGCACACCAACAGCCGGGAAGTATGAAAGACTATGGTCACAGCTCCGTCTACTCGGTTGGGATATTACAAAAAAAGCTTTTTATGCTTCCTATGTTCAGACTGAGTGGGTGGAACAGGGTGATTTTAAACGGGAAGTGATTACAGGATATAAGCACGTTGAACACCTGAAGAAAAGACTGGCACAATTCGGTGCAGTGTTTATGAAAACGGAAGAAGTGCTTGAACTTCCTGAACAGACCGAACAAAAGATTTTCCTGAATGTTACCAATGAATATAAGTTTTTTATCAAGCATGACTATCTGGAACTGGATACCAAAAATTTAGTCAGATTTAAAGATGATTCGGACTATTACGGTGAAGATGTAACGCCAAGGGTTGAGCTGATCGGTGATAACAGCCTGACGAAAACACTGTATTGCAGACAGTTGTGCGGACAGTGGCATAAAAGTAAGCAGGACGCTTTCCGGGATTTGCTGGAATCTACGGAAGACCGAGTTATTGTGTTCTACAACTTTAATGAAGAATTAAGCAGACTGACCAAAATCTGTGATGCACTGGAAAGACCATATTGTGCAGTAAACGGTCAGTGCCGAGACCTTAGAGCGTATGAAAAATACGACAATTCAGTAACGTTTGTGCAGTACCAGGCTGGTGCAATGGGGTTGAATTTACAGAGAGCAAACAAAATCATATATTTCACGCTGCCACTCGGAAAGGGATCTTGTGACTTGTGGGAACAGTCAAAGAAACGTATACACCGTATAGGTCAGAGTAGACCATGTTTCTACTATTACCTACTGGTAAAGGGAAGTTTTGAAGAAAGGAATCTTGCAGCATTACGGGAAGGGAAGGAATTAACCGATGACTTATTTGAAAAATAAAGTGCTTTTAGGTATGGCAAAGCTGAATATTTTATCATTTCTGATTTCAGCGTGCTTTGTAGATGGACAATCATGGATCCCCTTTTATATCTGTTGCGTAAATACAACCTGGCTGACATTATTCGGTTATGCAAACAATTGGTTTGAAAGTGGTGATGAATTATGACGTGTGGTGATTGTGTAGAAAAGAACCGGTGTATGGAGCGATCACGGGATTACTGTTGTACATCATTTAAAAAGAAGAAGGTGAGTGAATGGCAGCAGAAAAAAACTTTGAAAACAAAGTAAAAAGATACCTGGATGATTATGGTTGCTGGTGGCTAAAATACTGGGGTGGTGCAGCTTACACAAAAAGCGGTATTCCTGACATACTGTGTTGTTCTGATGGTATGTTCCTCGGTATAGAGGTAAAAGCTCCAAACGGTAAGCCGAGCCTATTACAGTTGTATAATCTGCAAGAAATAAGGGCGTCCGGCGGTTATGGGATTTTACTATATCCAAAGGATTTTGAAAAGTTCAGAGAGTTCAATGAACACAAAGAACAGGATAATGCTTGGTATCTCGAAAATATAAAATACCAGTCAGACTGGAAAAAGAAGTTAGAAAAGGAGAGTTAAAATGGCAAGAACAGAACAGATTAAATATTTCCGTAAAGTGATGCTTTCCACGGAAAGAGAGGGAATGGAAGATCTACTGGGTTTCATGCAGGAGCTTGGATTTTATGACGCTCCGGCGTCTGGTGGGAATCATTGCTGCAAAGACGGCGGCCTTCTGGAGCATACAGTAAATGTTATGCAGTATGCAGAAAAAATCGGTGTGACATTACTCGGAGGTGAGGCATACAACAAAATTCATGATAGTGTGATCATTGCGGCCGGATTGCATGATCTCGGTAAATGCGGTAGATATGGAAGTCCGTATTATGTGGAGAACATGATCCAGGACGGAAGACCAACCAAAAAAAATCCGGAACAGAAGTATAAGAGATCTGAAGCAAAACCTTTTAAAGTCAGCCCGGATTTATGCCACATTGACCACCCGCTCAGATCAGTAGAGCTGGCAGCACGTTACATAGATCTTACTGAGGAAGAGGAACATGCTATTTTCTACCATGACGGGGCATATGGCAGTCTGGCATATGATCTGAAAGGTCATGAAGAACCGCTACAGATTATTGTACACTTTGCAGATTTCTGGGCGGCTCAGTTCCTTGAACCAGGAAAACTCGACAGATTCAATGAAACAGGTGTACCGGAAGAATCAGGTACTGTGAAAGAAGGTGATGAATAATGCAGTATCAGGTATACAAAGAAGATACCGGAGAAATGGTTGCATGGATTGATCCAGAGAGCATAGTGCAGATTGTCAAAAATGGGTATGCAATCAAATGTGGTGAAAATTTAAAAGCTAATGAAAGTGAGGATGAAGAAAATGAGTAGTGCAAAGAAACACAAACAGAGAAGTCACAGAAGTTACAGAAACAATGTCACAATCGCTGAACATTTTCATAACAGACAGATCCTGAAGGTGTCACAGCAGAATGTGATGAAAGAAAAGGGTAATCTTTTCACGAAGTTAATGGGATTATTTAAGAAAGGGGAAAAATAATCATGGCACAGAAAGTTTTAATTATGGGTGAATCAGGTACAGGTAAAAGTACAAGCCTTAGAAATTGTGACCCGGCAACAACAGCGGTTATAAATCCAGTAGGTAAACCGTTACCGTTCAAGAACCACTTTGAAATGCTGAACAATGAAACAGATGCAAGAAAAATTGTGAAGTACATGAAAGAACAGTGTACAGCAGGTAAGAAGCTGTTGGTGGTTGATGACTTCCAGTACATTCTTGCAGTACCGTACATGAACCGTATCAAAGAAACAGGGTGGGACAAGTACAATGATTTTGGTGCGAACTATTTTGAAATCATAGATTGTTGCAAAGACCTGCCTGATGATGTTGTAGTCGTTTATATGACCCATTTGGAAACTTTGGATAATGGTCTTACAACTGTTAAGCTGATCGGTAAGCTGTTGCGTGAGAAGATCACCATTGAAGGACTGTTTACCGTTGTACTTAGAACAGGGGTAAATGAAGCAAAGTATTACTTTTACACACAGAACAGCGGAAAAGATACCGTAAAATCACCGCTTGGAATGTTCACTACATATGCTATTGACAATGATCTGAATTATGTTGTTGACAAGATCAGAAATTATTATGAACTTGGTGATTACAAGTCAGATGATGAAATGAATGCTGCTGATCAGGCGGTTGCATCTGATCTTGAAAAACCTGACAGCAAAGGCAGAAGAACAAGAGGTAAAAAAGCTGAATCTGCAACACCAACCGATGCACCGGAAGAAAAGACTGGAAGAACACGTAAGAGTAGGGCAGAAGTTCAGGCAGAAAATGAACAGAAGATTGCTGATCACATGGATGAAGTTGACAAGGCTATTGATCAGGCTTTTCCGGGACAGGAAGAAGTACCGTTTGATGAAGCAATGGATGTTGCCGATAAAGTACCGAAACCGGATTTACAGAAACCACCAAGAAGAACACGTAAGGAAAGAAATGCTGAAAAGTCTGAACCTGTTCAGGACGGTACAACGAACACTGATTCTGAATCTGTCACACTGGAAGCAGATGCATATTTCTATGTTCCGGCTGATGATAACTATGTAATGAAGCATAAGGGTGATACGGTTGACCTGATTGTTGATGGTGTTGAGGTTATGAAGGTAATCACAAGAGAAGAATTTAATGCAGGAATCAAAAGACTTGCACAGGAAAACAACCCTGTACCTGTTGACGCACAGACCCCGGCTGAACCTTTAGACGGTGCTATGAACCCACCTGAACAGCACGTCAGAGGTCAAAGACGAAGAAGAACAAGATCATAATGGAATTAACACAGTTTCTTTCAACCATGGCAGCAATAACTTCTGTTTGCGTAGTGGGTGCAGACAGTAAGAATAAGGCAAAATACACAGTAATGTTTGTTATCTGCATTATTGCAGTTACAATAATAAATTTATTTTAAGAAAGGTTAAATGGTGAAAAATTATGGCAGTAGATTTTAGTGCATTCGATGAACAGGTTGATCTTAACGCATTACAGAAAGAGGTTCAGGAAGCAGACGATTCACAGTTTGAAGATGTACCGGATGGGGATTATGATGTAAGTTTTGATAAAATGGAGATCAAGCCAACAAAGAAAGGAGACAAGCTGATGTTTTCCGTACAGTGTAGCATCTTGGAAGGTAATCAGAAAGGTAGAAAAATTTTCTTCAACCGTACTATTTCCGGAAACACTTCACAGAAGTGGACTAATGGCATGGCAATCAAATCTGTTTGCACATGGCTTGATAAACTGGAAACAGATACAGTACCGGAGTTTGTCAACTACGGTGATTTTGCTGATTGCGTACTTGATATTTTTCAGGAAGTACAGGGTAAAGTTGGTGCAGCAGTTACTTATAAAGCTGATGATTTCAACCCAATCACAATCAACGAAGCGTTTGATATGTAAAAATTTTTAGTTAAAAGTAGATAACACTTAAGGCGGTGTGTAAAACGCACACCGCTTTTCAAAAAGTGGGTGATTTAGTAAATGATATTCTACGATTTTGAGGTTTTTGAAAAGGATTGGCTTGCTGTATTCATTGATGTGACGAATAAAAAAGAACACGTGATAATCAATAGCCCTGATAAACTAAAAGCCTTATATGAAGCAAATAGAAAAGATATATGGGTAGGATTTAATAACCGTCACTATGATCAGTACATCATGAAAGGTATTCTGCTTGGTATGAATCCTAAAAAAATCAATGATTGGATTATCGTTGATAATAAAGAAGGTTGGCAATATTCAAGAGCATTCAATAAATTACCCATGATCAACTATGATGTAATGCCAAGCAATGATGAAACCATGAAAACGGTCGGACTTAAAACAATGGAAGGTTTTCTTGGTTCAAATATCAAGGAAACTGATGTTGATTTCCGTATCAAAAGGAAACTGACACCGGAAGAAATAGAACAGACGGTTAAATACTGTAGGCATGACGTAGAACAGACTATCAAGGTATTTCTTGAAAAAGTCAGTGAGTTCAATGCAGTTCATGGAATTATACAGGCATTCCCAAAGGAAACGTCACTGTATGACATTGGTGACAGTGAAGCCCGGATAACAGCAAAGGTTCTTGGGTGTTCAAAAACTCATTTTGGTGATGAATTTGATTTCTTTTTTCTTCCATGCCTGAAACTGAAAAAATACAAATACGTTCAGGAATGGTTTGCTGAGAAAAGAAAAGAAGCCCTTGAAATGGGATTACAAGATTTTGACAAAAAAGATAAAAAGACTTGGTACAAGTCACAGAACTTTGAAACAGTCGTTGCCGGAATACCGCACACATTTGGCTTTGGTGGTTTACATGGTGCATCTGACAAACCAATACATCGGAAAGGTCAGATTCTTCATGTTGATGTAAACAATTACTATCCGTCAATGCTGATTGCTTGGGGACTGGTTACAAGGGCAGCAACCAATAACAATTTCAAAATGGTGTATGACACACGAAAAGCTATGAAGAAGAAACAGGTTGCAGCAGCTAAAGCCGGAAGAAAAGCAGAAGCAAAGCAGTGGAAAAAAGCACAGTTGCCATATAAGAAAATGCTGAACGCACTTTCAGGAGCAATGAAAGATGAAACCAATGCTGCATACGATCCACGCAACAACAACTGTATGTGTATCAACGGTCAGTTAATGTTGCTTGACTTAATCGAGCATTTGGAAGTAGTGCCGGGACTTGAACTAATTCAGTCAAATACCGATGGTCTGATCATTTGGATTCCTGACACTGATGAAGCCTTTGAAACGGTTGATGATATTTGTTGGGAGTGGGAACAGCGTTGTTCTACTGAACAATGTTCAATCTTGCTTGAACTTGACAATATATCAGAAATCTATCAGAAGGACGTAAACAATTACCTTTGGATTGGTACTGATGGCGGTGTTGAAAGAATTGGTGCTTACGTCAAAGAACTTTCTGCTATTGATAATGACTTACCAATACTGAATAAAGCGTTGGTTGACTACATGGTGAAAAAGATACCTGTTGAACAGACAATCAATCAGTGTGATGACTTGATTATGTTCCAAAAAATAGTGAAGCTGTCAAACAATTATAACTGGGTTGAGCATGAACAGGGAACTGGTCAGATCATTAAGACAACAAAACACCGGGACGGTACACGAACAGAAGTGTGGTCATATCCTACCACACAAAAATATACTTATAAATCTTATCGTGTGTTTGCTTCCAATCGTGTTACAGACGGTAGGTTGTTAAGACGTAAGGTTGTAAAACCAAAGGGTGAAAAATTTGGAAACACACCTGATCACAGTTTCATTTATAACGATTCTGTAATTGGGGTTAAAGTACCACCGGAATTAGATAAGCAGTGGTACATAGATTTAGCAAGAAAAAGACTGAAACAATTTGGTATTGCAGCATAATACCGGAAAGGTGGGAACATGACAGACATTACAATCAAATATGATCATGGTCAGATGCTTATTCACTTAGATAATTTTTTATCTGATGGAAAAATTGCAAAGGTTAGAAAACTGTTGAAGCTGATCAGACAGAGTTATACACCTGAATGTGAAGAACAAATAAAAGAATATTTACAGTGTGTAACAGATAAAGACAAATTTCATAACAATCAGGTAGCACTTGCAGGTAAGATTACAAACATTGAAAGTAATATTTATATTTTAGAAAATCGCTTAAAAGCTGCAACGTTTAACCGTAATATGTTAAAAAAATCCACACCTGTTCATAAAAATGAAGATTGGGAAAAGTGGAATGAACAGGTTAAGGATTGTAGGGAATCATTAAAAGAATCAAAGAAACTTCTTACAGCGGTGAACCGGGAATACAAGCAGAATATTAAGAACAGGGTATTTTACCAAAAGGTGATGCAAGAATTTAGTTAAAGGATGGTGAAACAGGATGTTGTACAAAGGGTACATAAAGACAAAAGGCAAGAAAGCAATCGAAGCATTCAAAGACCGGACAAAATACCGCACTTATGACGAAGTGAAGAATCTTGAAGGGTTCGGTGGTGTTCTTGCTGATGATACCATCCTGATAGATATTGACGATGCTGAACAGTCTGAAATTTTAATGAACATTGTGGAAGAATATCAGCTTGATTGCCGGGTGTATTGTACAAGCCGGGGCAGACATTTTTTATTTAAGAATCATAGTATTACAAGGAACAGGACACACGTACCGCTTGCGGTTGGTCTGACTGCAGATATAAAACTTGGTACACGTTCATCATATGAAGTAATCAAGATTGACGGTGAAGAACGCTTTATTGAGTGGGACATTGAAGAAGGTGGAACATATCAGGAAGTTCCAAAATGGTTGTTCCCGGTTCGTACAGCGGTTGACTTTCTTGATATGGATGCAGGTGACGGACGCAATCAGGCATTATTCAATTATATCCTGACACTTACATCAAATGATTTTAGTGTTGATGATACAAGAGAATGTATCAGGATTCTGAACAGATTTGTTCTGAAAGAGCCGTTATCTGATGATGAACTGGAAGTGATTCTTAGGGATGAAGCATTTCAAAAACCTGTATTCTTTTGTGATAAGACATTCCTGTTTGACCGTTTTGCAACATGGCTTAAGAACAATGAAAATGTAGTCAGTATAAGTAATCAGTTACATATCTATCAAGATGGGATTTATCAGGTTGGGTACAAGGCTATTGAAACAGCTATGATCAATCAGATACCTAACCTGAAAAAGACACAGCGAAGAGAAGTATTAGAGTATATGGAACTTATAGCTGATGAAAAAGCACAGGCAGATGCACGTTATATAGCATTCAGGAACGGTGTATTAGATATTGTGACAGGACAGATGCAACCATTCAGCCCGGATTTGGTTATTACCAATCAAATACCTTGGGACTACAACCCGGAAGCCTACAGTGAACTTGCTGATGATACACTGAACAAATTAGCTTGCGGTGATCAACCGATCAGGGCATTACTGGAAGAATGCATTGGCTATTGCTTTTACCGCAGGAATGAACTTGGCAAGGCATTCATCCTGACAGGTGACAAGTCCAATGGTAAGAGTACATTCCTTGATTGCGTCAAAGCAATTCTTGGTGATGGGAATATATCAGCACTTGACCTTAAGGAATTAGGGGACAGGTTCAGCACATCAATGATGTTCGGAAAACTGGCAAATATCGGTGATGATATTGGTGATGACTTCCTGCAAGGTTCACAGGTAGCAACATTCAAGAAAGTAGTTACAGGTAACAGAATCAAAGCAGAAAGAAAAGGGCAAGACCCTTTTGAGTTTAACCCTTATGTGAAGCTGCTGTTTTCAGCAAATGATATACCAAGGATGAAAGATAAGACAGGGGCAGTTCTTAGACGTTTGGTGATTATTCCATTCAACGCAAGATTTACAAAGTATTTATCAAGTGGTGAGATTGACCCCGATTACAACCCTTATATCAAGTATCAGTTGGTTGAACAAAGTTCAGTTGAATATCTGATCAGGGTAGGTGTAGAAGGACTGAAAAGAATCATTGAAAACAATGAGTTCACCAAGTCTGAAAAAGTGGCTGAACAGATTGATGAATATGAAAATGAAAATAACCCAATCAAGGCATTTATTGATGAATGCGGTGTTGAAATGATTGAGGATGAACCAACAGGTGACATATACAGCAGGTATCAGGTGTTTTGTGCTGATTGTGGTATGCAGCCAATGTCAAACATCGTGTTCAGTAAGCAGATCAATAAGCGGTTGGGGTTTGAAACAGTAGTAACTAAGGTAGGTGGTAAATCTATCAGGATATTCAGAAAGGTGTGACAGTATGGAAAAGTTAGTATTAACAGATACAGTTTGTTTTTTCGTTGGTCTTACGGTTGGGTTAATCCTTGGTGCTGTAGTGATGGCATTAGCTGCAACAGCTAAGAAGTATAAACCAAAGACAAAAAGAAATTTATAATTGTTGGGGTTGTTTCGGTGCTACAAATGGTGATTGTGATTACTGCCCGGTAAAGGACGGTGATGATGTACAAAAACAGGGTTCACTACATTTGAACTTTGCTGAACACATAATGAACAGATTCATGGAAAGGATATAAAAGATTATGACCTATAGAAATAGTGAAGGATATGTCGATCCGACAGCAGGTGCAGCAATGGCAACAGTTAAAAGGGAAGAAAATGCAGAACTGAATGACCGTAACCACAGACTGATTCAAGTGATCAGGAACATTGTTGACATTGCAGGGTTTGAAATTGTTGGAAGGGTGACATTGAAACATAAAAAATCAGGTAAGGTGTTTCATTAGTTCGATGCACCAATCAGTGCTGTTGTGGTAGTGGTTACGGTAAAGTTACAGTTTGTTACGGTTAAGGGTTACGGTTGAAACCCTTGTAAATACTGGCGGTTACGGTTGTCTACGGTTAAAAGTACATTCTTTAATAATTAGTATTTTATGATAGTATAGAACTTAGTAAAAATAAGAATATATAGAGAATAGAGTTTTAACCGTAACCGTAGAAACCGTAACTTCCTTGATTTATAAGGGTTTGAAGCACTTTTTATGCTATTTTTAACCGTAACCGAAGTGTAACCAACCGTAGAAAGTGAGGAAAAAATGAGTGATCAGAAGAAATTAAGTGCAAGGGAATATCTGAAACAGCTTGAAGTGTTAGATATGCAGATAAATGATGATATTGCCACGCTGTCAGATATGAAAATGAATGTATGCAGTGCAGGCGGTATTGATTACAGCCGGGACAAAGTGCAGACTTCACCTGTAGGTGATAAGTTATGTAAGGACGTAGTGAGGTATACCGTGTTTGACCAACACATCAATGAAGAAATAGATCAGTTTGTTGATGCAAAGAAGCAGATCATTAAGGAAATCCGGGGATTGCGTGACAAGAATATGATTCAGATTCTTACAAAAGTGTATGTGCAGTTTAAAACAGTCAAGGTTGCTTCACAGGAAATGAAAAAATCTTATTCATATACCGTAGAACTGCATAATAAGGCACTTTCAGCGTTTGAAGATACCTATAAAAACCTTACATATCTGACATAAAACCAATTATTTCATATTTGACAAATACAAGCTGACCTTTTATAGTGTATGCTGTATAAAAATTTTTGCAGGTAATTTATTACCTGCAATTTTTTATGCAAAATTATATTGCTTATTGTCTTATGTGCTGTAAGGTGGGAGGTTTTAGCACCCTTGCAGCACTTTTTGTTATAAAAATGATAGAAAGGCGGTGTTGTTATGGCAAAAAAAGGCAAATTAACTGAAAAGCAGCAACGTTTTGTTGATGAATACCTGATTGACCTGAATGCAACACAGGCAGCTATTAGGGCAGGTTATTCAGTAAAAACAGCGGATGCAATCGGATGTGAAAACCTAACAAAACCTAATATTCAACAGGCTATTGCTGAACACATGGCAGAATGTAGTAAAAGAACAGGAATCAATCAGGATAGAATTGTATTAGAACTTGCACGTATTGCTTTTGTGAACATTGATGATGTTGTTGATACAGAAACAGGGAAAATTCTTCCAAATGCATCAAGGGATGATCTTGCTTGCATTGAAGGCATAAAATACAAGGAATCCGATAATCAGTTTGGTGGAAGTGTTGAAAGAGAAGTCAAGGTTGCATCAAAACTGAAAGCCATTGAATTGCTTGGTAAACATTTAGGTATGTGGAATGATAAGTTAGATGTGAATGTGACAGCCCCTATAGTTATTTCAGGAGCAGACGCACTTGAGGACTAAATACAGGCAGCCATCAAGTCAATATGTATTTGGTTATCAGAAGTTCATTCTGATGCCGGAAGATTATAAGCCTACAAAGTCCGGTAAGGTTAATGTGAAATTACCGGAAGTAGTCGGTAAGGGTTACGGTACATTTTGGCGGTGGGAAGGTAGATATCGGGCAGTCAAAGGTTCACGTGCATCTAAGAAGTCAAAGACTACAGCATTATGGTACATCACCAATATGATGAAGTACCCTGATGCGAATACCTTAGTTGTCAGAAAAACTTACAGAACACTAAAGGATTCCTGTTTTACTGAACTGAAATGGGCTATACATCGACTTGGTGTTGATGCTTTTTGGGATATAAAAGAATCACCACTTGAAATGACGTATAAGCCAACAGGTCAAAAGATTTATTTCAGAGGACTGGATGACCCACTGAAAGTAACATCAATCACTGTTGATCAGGGTGTATTGTGTTGGATGTGGATTGAAGAAGCCTATGAGATCAGCAGTGAAGATGATTTCAATATGCTTGATGAATCTATTCGTGGTGCAATCCCGGAAGGTTCAGACCTGTTCAAACAGATCACCGTAACATTCAACCCTTGGAATGAACACCATTGGTTGAAGAAACGGTTTTTTGATAACCCTGATGATGAAACCCTTGCACTTACAACCAATTACAAGTGCAATGAATGGTTAGATAAAGCCGATCTTAAGGTTTTTGAAACCATGCGGAAACAGAACCCAAGACGTTATGCAGTGGCAGGTCTTGGTGATTGGGGTATTGTTGATGGTCTTGTATATGAGAATTGGCATGAAGAAGCCTTTACATTGGAACAGATCAGACAGCAATACAAGATTGATTCAGCCTTTGGTCTTGACTTTGGTTATACAAATGACCCATCTGCATTGTTTTGTGGATTCATTGACACGAAGAACAAAAAGATATTCGTGTGGGATGAAATGTATAGTGCAGGTCTTTCCAATGAGCGAATATATCAGAACATCAATGATATGGGCTATGCAAAGGAAAGAATCACAGCGGATTCAGCAGAACCAAAGTCTATTGATCAGTTAAAGGGTTATGGTCTTAGGGTCAAAGGTGCTGAAAAGGGTAAGGACAGTATCAACAGCGGTATTCAGTTTATTCAGGACTTTGAAATCATCATACACCCAAGATGTGTGAATTTCTTGACGGAGATCAGCAACTATACTTGGGACAAGGACAAGTTCGGTAATAAACTGAACCGCCCTATTGATGACTTCAATCATCTTATGGACGCAATGCGATATGCATTGGAAAAATATATCAAGAAAGGTAACGGCTGGTTATTTTAGCCGGGAGGTATACAAAATGTTAATTTTAGGTACAGAATATGGTCTGATCAGAGATGATGAGACACTGGAAGAGACATTGCATGACGGTGAGTGTGCAATCTACACGAAGCTGATAAAGATTAGAGCAATGGAGAAAATGCTGGAACTGTCAGCATCAGAAGAAGATAAGAGAACCAGATACAATGAAGTGTTAAGGCATGAAGTGATTCATGCTTTTTTTAATGAGTGTGGACTTGCGGAATACTGTAATGATGAACAGCTGGTACAGTGGATTGCGGTACAGTTCCCGAAAATCCTGAAAGTATTCCAGGGACTTAACTGTATAGATTAACAGGAAAGAGGTGATAAGGTGCTTACAGTTGATGAAATCAAGATGTTCATTGATGAAGATGCTGCATCAATGAAAAAGCATTTTGCAAGAATAGGTGAACGCTATTTTGACGGGGATCACGATATCAAAAATTACAGAATGTTTTACTACAATTCCGATGGTCAGCTTGTGGAAGATACAAGCCGGGCAAATGTAAGAATACCACACCCATTTTTCAAGGAACTGACAGAACAGGGTACACAGTACACCCTTTCAGGTTCAGATGATTTTGTATTCAGTGATGTGCCTGAACTACAGAGTGAACTTGATGCAAGATTCAATAATAACGATGATTTTATTGATGAACTGTCAGAAACGCTTACAGACTGTCAGACAAAAGGTTTTGCTTATATGTACGCCATGAAAGACAGCACTGACAAGCTGAAATTCACGTGTGCTGACAGTATCGGTGTTGTAGAAGTAGAAGCACGATTTGCAGATGACGGAAAAGACCATGTAATTTACTGGTATGTTGACCGGGTTGACAAGGAAGGTCACAGAATCAAGAAAATCATGGATTGGGATGATGAACAGGTTGTTTATTATGTTCAGACAGATGAAGGGGAAATACAGCTTGACGATAAAGCCAAGGTAAATCCAAGACCACATATACTGTATCAGGTTGACGGTGATGATAACACCTATATTGATTCACTTGGTTTCTTGCCATTCTTCCGGTTGGATAATAACAAGAAACAGTTCAGCAACCTGAAAGCAGTAAAAGACCTGATTGATGATTATGACCTTATGGCATCCAGTCTTTCCAATAACCTGATTGACTTTGACCATCCATTATATGCAGTCAAAGGGTTTGAAGGTGATAACCTTGATGAATTGCAGCAGAATCTTAAGACAAAAAAGATTGTTGGTGTTGGTTCAGATGGCGGTATTGAAGTACATACAGTAGATGTACCGTATGAAGCCCGGAAGGTTAAATTGGAACTGGATGAAAAGAACATATATCGTTTTGGTATGGGGCTGAACTTGTCAGGTCTGAAAGATACATCAGCAACAACCAATATTGCAATCAAGGCAGCCTATTCACTGCTTGATCTTAGATGTAAACACCTTGAAAGGAATATCAAGCGGTTCTTGCGTAAGATCGTGGCAGTGTGCATTGATGAAATCAATCAGCAGAACGGTACAGATTATCAGATCACAGATGTTTATTTTGAGTTCACCCACGAAGTAATGAGTAATGAACAGGAAAATGAACAGAATGAACTTACAGAAGCACAGAAACAACAGGTACAAATTAACACCCTGTTATCACTGGCACAGATTTTTGGTGATGATCTGATTATTCAGTATATTTGTGATGTTCTTGATGTTGATTATGAAAAGGTGAAGGACAAGTTGCCGGATAATGAAGCTGATAAGGTGCAGCAGGTGCAAGATGATCTTGATTCTATTATACCGGATGATGAAGGCGGTGGAATAGGTGAACAAGGCACAGAAGGAAGTACAACAGGCACAGCTTAATGATGAAAAGAAAGTAATCAAGCTGTTAGAAAGAGTATATGAACAGGCGAAAAAGGATTGTGAACAGAAAATCAGGGAATTGTCTGCAAGGACAGACCTTGAAAATCTGCAAAGTATAGTATACCAAAAGGAATATCAGCAAATGATGGTTGATCAGCTTGAAGCAATGCTTTATGACCTACATGAAGGTCAATTTACAACCATTGCTGATTACTTGGAACAGTCATATATCAACGGTTACGTTGGTATGTTCTATGATTTGCAAAGTACAGGTATACCGCTTGTAATACCGATTCAGCAAGATCAGGTTGTCAAAGCATTGAAAACCAACAGTAAACTGTCAAGCGGTCTGTATAAGCGTTTAGGTGAAGATGTTGATTATCTGAAACGTTCAATTCGTGCTGAACTTTCAAGGGGAATCAGTAGCGGTTCAACATGGAATGAAATGGCATTAAGAATTGCCAAGGGTATGAACAGTCCTTTTCGTAAAGCATATAACAATGCAATACGGATTGCCAGGACAGAAGGACATAGAATACAGAATGAAGCAGCCCTTGACGGTCAGCATGGGGCTAAGAAAAAGGGTGCTGATATAGTCAAACAGTGGGATTCCACACTTGACGGACGGACAAGGGATGAACACCGGGAATGTGACGGACAGATCAGGGAAATTGATGAACCATTTGATGTTGGCGGTGAGAAAATGCAAGCACCGGGTGTTGGCGGTTCTGCAAAGAACGTTTGTAACTGTCGGTGCTGTTTACTGCAACGTGCAAAATGGGCTTTAGATGAGGATGAGCTGGAAGAACTGAAAGAACGTGCTGCATTTTTCGGACTGGATAAATCAAAGGATTTTGAAGAATTTAAGCAGAAATATTGTCAGTTGCCGGAAGATGCTGATACAATGGAAGTACCAAAAGGACATTCAGAGGCATATGAGTCACTGATGGAAGGACTGAAAGTGAATAAAGTAACTTGCCGTGAAGTTAAGGATTTAGAAAAGCCATTAACGCCGGATGAGATTATTGACAGATTGGCCGGTGGTGATAAGACAAGAGGTTCGTGTTCTTCACTCGGTTTTGCATATATAGGCAATAAAGCAGGATTGGATGTATTGGATTTCAGAGGTGGTAGCTCACAGTCTTTCTTTTCAATGAACACTAATATCAAAAAAATGTTAGATTTGCCGAATGTAAAGGGTGAAATACTCAAGGTGAAAAAAGAGGCATCCGACACAGCAAAAATTCTCCGTGACTTAGAATTAAACAAAGAGTATTATATGAGCGTTGGTAGGCACGCTTCAATCGTCCGGAATACGGAAGATGGTTTACAATACCTTGAACTTCAGTCTGCAATAAAGAATGGGTGGATGCCGTTTGAAAGGTACGGTTCCATTGTGACCACTTTGCAGAAAAGATTCGGGTGTAGAAAGACTGTTGATAGATTTGCCGGAAAAGTATGGGAGAAAGAAGTGGTTCTCATGGAAGTAGATTCATTTAAGGCGAATAGCGAATTTAAAGAACTTTTGGGGTATATAAATACCGCGACCAATAAACAAAAGAAAGGAGTGACAGGGAATGTCAAGTGATGATAGATGGTATAAAAACAATACAGACGATAAGATTTGGTGGAAAGATACCGATTCAGTAGGCGAATGGTTATTCAGCTTTGACAAAAAGCAGGTGTTTAACATGTTTGCTGATTATCCACACAACCTGACACCAGAACAGAAAAAAATCTTTGATGAAGAGAATCCTGAATGGGTTGATTTCTTCAAAGACAGGCAATAAAAAAGCAAAGGTAAAGAAGTGTACACCTTTGCTTTTTTATTACCTATATGACCGTTATATAAGGTCAGAAAGGGGGATAAAAGGAACATGAAAGCGTTACACACTCACTTGGTATTGTAGAAAGGTTTGGTGATCCTGATTATCTCCCAACTATGGGTTAAATAGTATTTTAAGGCATCCGCAAGGGTGTTTTTATTTTGTCCGAAAAAGGCTTATGACGTTTAAACTGCTGCTGAAATGACCCCTGCAACATGGGATATAAACTGTTGACCGTTCCCGGTGACACCGGATATAAAAACATGACGGAGAAAGGAAGAAGAACATGGAATTTTTAAAAGCATTTTTTGGTGATAAAGCTATTACCTATGATGAACTGGTACAGGCAATTAATGCCTATAACGGTGATGAAAAGAACAAAGAGAAGCTGATCAAGATGGTCAATCTTACTGATGGCGGTTATGTGTCTAAGGACAAATACACCAATCTTGAAACTGACCTTTCCGGTAAGACTACAGAACTGACCAAGGCAAACAACCTGATTGAAGAACTGAAAAAGTCAGCCGGGAAAGACGAAGAAACACAGCAGAAAATCACTGCATATGAAACAGAGATTGCAGACCTTAAGAAAGAGAATGCAGAACTGAAAACAGAAAATGCATTGAAATTTGCGTTGGTTGCAGCAGGTGCGGTTGATGTTGATTATCTTGTATTCAAGGCAAAGGAAAAAGGTGAAATCAAACTTGGTGATGATGGAAAAATCAAAGGTGAAGATGATCTGATTTCAGGTCTTAAAACACAGCATCCTACCATGTTTGAAGCATCCAACAGCAATCAGCAGCAGAATGGTAACAGAAGAGTTCTTGAAAACAACCTGCCGGGTGGGGATAAAGACAAGACAGTTACCAAAGAACAGTTCCTTAAGATGGGTTACAACGAAAGAATGAAACTCAAAGAGGAAAACCCGGAGTTATTCAAACAGTTAAATGTACACTAAGAAAGGTTAAAATGGTGAATTAAATGGCAAGAACAGGAAATTTTGGCGGTTTTGCTTTTGATGAAGAAGTATTTACCGGAATGATGCAGGAAGCTGACTACTGGACTACACCAATCATTGCTTCCGGTATCGTGCAGCAGGACAGTTCTATTATGGACTTAATCGGTGAGCATGGAAACGTGGCAACAATTCCAATTTATAAACCGATTGACGCAAATGAAAGCGGTATGGAAGCACTGAACAACGATGGTGAAACAAACAACACACCTGTTGAAATCAGCGGTGACAAACAGACTTGTATGCTTATTCAGAGAATGAAAGCATTCAAGGCTAAAGACTTTACAAAGGAATTAACTGGTGCTGACCCTATGACACTGATCAGAAATAAGATTGCAGGTTATTATGGTCAGGTTTGGGAAAAAGAACTGATGAACATTGCACAGGCAGTATTAGCGGTTGCAGCACTTAGTGATCATGTACTTGATCTTACTAAAGGTACTAAGACAAACATTGAAGCAGGTACTATTTACGATGCAGAACAGGCAGCACTTGGTGATATGGCAGGTGGTCTTGGTCTGATGGTTATGCATTCCATGATCTTCAAAGAGTACAAGAAAATGGAAATGGTTGACTATGATAAGTATGTTGTCAACGGTGTAATTCAGAAAGAAATTACATTGCCAACTATCGCAGGTAAACACGTACTTGTAACTGATAGATTTACAGCTACAGGAGCAGGTGCAGATGCGGTTTACAGCACATATCTGTTTGGAGAAGGTGCATTTTTATCTTGCGATAAGAACAACTATGAGAATCAGTATACAACCAACTATGACCCGGAAGCATCCGCAGGTATTGACAAGTTCTATACAAAGCAGGGTAAGGTGCTGCATCCGAATGGTCTTTCTTTAGCAGTTGATCAGATTGCAAAAGAATCACCGACTTATGCAGAACTTGGTAAGTCTGCAAACTACAGCCTTAAGTTCAATACAAAGAACGTTAAGATGGGTCTTATCAAGTCCAAGGTTGGTACAGCAGTTGTCTAAGAAAGGGTGATCTGATGATATTAGCAGTTGATGATGTAATGATATTACCTGAATTTGCTGTGCAAAATGAAAAGGTGATTGAAGAAAAACTGAACGCTGCTGAACTTATGATCAGAGCATACACAAACAACAATTTTCAGAATCGGTTTGTTCGATTTACCGCTGATAGTTTGGGTAATCGTTTGCTTAGAACATCAGATTTCTTAAAAGTGGGTGATACAGTTCAGATTTCACAGTCAATGGTGAACGATGGACTGTATACCATTACGGAAATTGGTGATGATTTCATCAGAGTTAATCAGGAGTTGTATAAAAGTACAAACCTGATCACTAAGGTGGAATATCCGGCTGATATTCGTGCAGGTGTGCTTGAACTGCTTAAGTGGGATATTAAGAACAGACCGAAAACCGGGGTCAAGTCTGAAACGCTGTCAAGATACAGTGCAACTTACTTTGATCAGGACGCTAACAATCAGGTTATGGGCTATCCTGTTGCCCTACTTGGATTCTTAAAGCCTTATATAAAGGCTAGATTCTGATTATATGAGCGTTGGCGGTAACATTCAAGCATTGTTACAGGTAAAAAAGAACGGTGCTAAAAATGCCATAGGTGAGCGTGTAAACACATGGGTTGATTGTACATCAATACTAGGTTGGTTGGACTTATCAACAGGTGATTCAAAGCATACAACTTTTTATGCCAAGGTTCAGGAAAGTACACACATTTTCTTGTGTGACTTTACCAATCTGAAAAACCTATCTACTGATTGGGTTTGGAATCCATTCAGTTTTCTGACAGGTGTAATCAGTAAGACGGATGAACAGGAAACCGTTGATGTGACAAGTGACAATGCAAGAATGGTTGTGAATGGTGAAGTGTATGAAATCCTTCTGATTGATGACCCTATGAATATGCATGATCATTTAGAAATCTATTTAAGATTTATAGGGGGTCAGTAGTATGTCAGTTGAATTTACAGATAATACAGCAAAAATTAAAGCTGCATTATCGGAAGGGGTTATTGGATTCCTTCACGAAGCAGGTGGTGAAATACAGGCACAGACCAAAAGAAATAGCCGGGTTGATACCGGACAAACAAAGGGGTCTTACAAATATATGGTTGATGAAGGAAAAGATGAATCAACTGTTGCTGTAGGTTCAGACCTTGAAAATGCGATTTGGGAAGAATTTGGTACTGGTGAATATGCACTACATGGTGACGGAAGAAAAGGCGGTTGGGTTTACAAGAGTAAGAAAGACGGTAAATTTTACCATACTTACGGAAAAACACCACGACAACCACTCACTAAAGCATTTCAGAGTGTAGCCCCAAAGATAAAGAAACAGCTTGTAAATGTCATTAAACAGAATTTAGGGGGTTAATTATGGTTGATATGCTTGGTTTTATTTCTGATCAGCTTGATCAACTTGGTATTCCCTATGAATTTGGTGAATGGACGGGTGAAATTAGCTATCCTTACTTTGTCGGTTCGTTCAATGAAACTGAACACAGATTAGAGGACGGATATACAGGCGGTGTGTTTACACTTGACGGTTGGTCAAGGGGGTCAAAATTACCGCTTGCAGAAATAAATGACAAATTAAAAAAAGCATTTGAAGATTTAAGGGCAGTTCAGGAAGGAACTGCTTTTTTTATTACCTATTGGAACGGTTTAATGATTCCAACAGGTGAAGAGGATCTATTTAGAATAACAATCACACTCAATACAAATGAGTGGAAAGGAGCATAAAAGAATGGGATTAAAAAAACATGGCATCACGTCTGAAACTATCAAGAACATGATCTTGGGTGCAGGTGTCATTTACAAAAATCTTAAGTATGAGAAAGCAAGCAGCGGTTGGACTGGTACACCACTTGGTGCAACTTCCGGTGGTCTTAAGTTCAACTATGAAGCACAGTGGTTAGATGTTGAGGTAGATGGTGCAACTGTACTGATCAAAGGTGTCAGCAAGCAGAAAGTTGGTGAATCTGCAACACTTGAAGGTCAGATGACAGAACTTACAGAAGATATTCTTGTAAATGCATTACACCTTGTAAAATCCACTTCCGAAGATACAACCTATGTCAAGTATGTATCTAAGGAAAATATCACAGAAGCAGATTATCTTGAAAATGTTGCATATGTTGGAACACTTTCAAGCGGTAAAAATGTAATTATTATTTTACCGAACGCACTCTGTACAGAAGCATTTGAACTGGAAACAAAGAACGCTGAACAGACAACATTTGCTGTCAAATTTGAGTGTACAGCTGATCTTGAAAATGACAGCTTAAACAAGTTGGATATTGCTATTTACTATCCAAACGCTGTTGTGTAGGGGGGGTGTGAATTATGCGAGTTGTAGTAGTAAGAGAATATACAGACAAGTACACAGGTGAAGGTCATGTGATTGGTGAAAAACTGGATATGACAGAAGAAAGATTTGCAGAAATTCAGGACAAAGGAATGTTTGTGGTTGATATTTCTGATGAAGTAGTGCAGCAGGAAACACCTGCTGTATCTGCTGAACAGGTAGAAGATCAGGAACAAGAAACAGTAAGTGAACAGACTGAACCTGTTGAACATGAAGAAACATCTGCACCAAAACAGGATAAACCTGCAAAAGGTGGTAGAAGAAACAGATCGAAAAAAGAAAGTGAGGATAAATAATCATGGCAGATTTCAAATTTAAGGATTTAACAGTTGATAACGCATTTGACTTTTGTGAGGTTCTTGCAGTTATCGGAGTAGAACAGGTTATTGGTGCATTTGACAAAGACGAGATTCAGCAGTTGCAGGAATCCGGTACAGATATGAAAGAAGTTGGTATTGTCATTGCTATGAAGGTGTGTGGCATTCTGATCAAGAACATTTCAAAAGCAAGAAATGAAATCTGTAAGTTTTTTGCTAACTGTATGGAGTGGGACAACGGTACAGCGGTTACTGCTGATGATGTGAAGAAATTCAAGCTGAAACAGTTTGTTGTCATGGTGAAAGATTTTGCTAAGAAAGATGATCTTATGGATTTTTTCGAGGGTGTTGCCGAATTAGTGGGTACGGAACAGAACGATTTGATGAATGCTGCAACCGTAGATATGGTAACCCCTACAGCTATTTAGATAAAGCAATCAGCCGGGGGAAGTTAGACGCTACTGTTAGAACAGTCCTGAAACAGGACAATGAAGATAAACAGTGGGACTTATACTGTGCAATCACAGCAAACCCACTTGCTGCTGATGTTGGAAATTTTGAAGAATTTAAACAGCGGTTTATGAGTACAGCACCGAAAGGTGGAAATACTGAACAAACTGAACCGACAATGAACAATGCACAGATTAAGTTACAGGTGGAAAAAGCAAATAAAATTCTGAATGGATTCGTGCCACCGTTGAAAGGGGGTGGCTAATCGTTGGATATTTTTTCGTTGGTCGGAAAAATAACGATCAATTACGCTGATGCGGTGAACAACATTGAAAGGGTTTCAAAGTCTGCAAAGGACACAGCTGAAACACTGGAAGATGTTGACAAAAAGGCAGATGGTGCAGGTGATTCAGTAGAAGATGCCGGACAAGCTGCCAAGAATGCAGACAGTGGATTTACAATATGGAAAGCCACGCTTGCGAATTTAGCATCTACAGCAATCACAAAAGTAATTTCAGGATGTACACAGTTAGCTGAAAAAATGGCAGATGTGACAAAATCAGCGGTTGGTCACTATGCTGAATATGAACAGTTAGTTGGCGGTGTTGAAACATTATTCAAAGACAGTTCCGGTAAACTGATTGATTATGCTGAAAAGGCATATAAGACAGCCGGGATGAGTTCAAATCAGTACATGAATACAGCAACGTCATTTGCTGCTTCACTGATTCAGGGTCTTGGCGGTGATACTGCAAAAGCGGTTGAACTGACCAACCTTGCTATCACAGATATGTCAGATAACGCTAACAAGATGGGTACTGACATAGGTTCTATACAGGACGCTTATCAGGGTTTTGCAAAGCAAAATTACACAATGCTTGACAACCTAAAGCTAGGTTATGGCGGTACTCAATCGGAAATGATTCGATTGATAAATGATTCAGGTGTACTCGGTGAAAAGATTGATAGTTTGGATAACGTAACGTTTGACCAAATGATTGAAGCTATTCACAAGATTCAGGATAACTTAGGTATAACCGGAACAACAGCACTTGAAGCAGGTACTACAATATCAGGTTCATGGAGTTCAGTACAGGCATTGTTTGAAAATATCCTGACAAAAGTAGGTTCAAAACTTGCACCTACTGTTATGGGATTTTTACAGCAGTTGTCGGACTGGATGGAAACCGTTGACTGGGATGCGTTTGCAACGTCTGTCGGTGATGCCCTACAAAGGGTATTTGACTGGATTCAAAAGATTGATTTTACAACATTCTTTGAAAAAGGAATGGACGGTGTTGAAAACTTCCTTGAAAAACTAGGTGGTCTTATTGAAGATATGCCTAAGATTATTCAAACGTTCAAGGATTGGTCACCTCTTATAGCCGGAGTTGCTGCCGGGTTCGTAACCTTAAAGGTTGCAATGGCAATAGCATCATTGATTAGTGCAGTGAGTACAGCAATCGGAATTTTAACAGGTGTGGAAGAAACTGCAACAGTAGCACAAACCGGATTGAATACAGCCATGCTTGCAAATCCTGCTGTATTTATTATATCAATTATAGCCGGGCTTGTGGTTGCCTTGATTACATTGTGGAACACCAATGATGGATTCAGAGAAGCAGTCACAAATATTTGGAATGCAATCAAAACGACTGTAACCAATGTAATCAATTCGATTAAGTCAGTAATCAGCAGTGTGTTCAATGCAATTAAGTCTACTATTTCAAGTATACTGAACAGCATTAAATCAACCTTTACAAGTGTTTGGAACAGTATCAAGTCAACGGTATCTAATGTGATCAACGGTGTGAAGTCCACTATTTCAAGTGGTCTGAATGCTGCCAAATCTACGGTGAGCGGTGTACTGAATAGCATTAAGGCGGTTTTTTCAAATGTGTGGAATGGGTGCAAATCTGTTGTATCGAATGCGATTAATCACATAAAATCAATCATGCATTTTTCATGGTCATTACCACATTTGAAACTTCCTCATATTTCAATTAGTGGTTCTTTTAGCTTGAAACCTCCAAGTGTTCCACACTTTGGTATTGAATGGTATAAAAAGGCAATGGATGATGGTATGATCTTGAATCAGCCGACTATTTTCGGTTACAATGCGAAATCTAACAGGTTCCTTGCTGGTGGTGAAGCCGGAAGTGAAACAGTAGTTGGTACACAGAACTTGATGGACATGATTCAGGAAGCTGTGAATAACAGCGGAAACAGGGATGACGGAGCAATCCAGGCATTGCTAGAAGCCATCTATAATTGGATGCGTAACGGAGGACTGTACACACTGTTAATTGATGCACTGACGAATGGTGTAGAAGTTGAATTTGATAACAGAGAAATTGCAAGGTTGGTGAAAAAATATGCTTGATATAGCAAAATACGTGAACCATCTGAACCAAAGTATTGACTTTGGTTCGTGTGGTATTTTTATTACATCTTCTGAATTAAGGGATTATGAATGGAAATATGATACGGATTATGATGAGATTACCAACTTTCATAAAGGTGTCAAGGAAAAGAAAATGAAGATCATCATTTCGGCATCTTCCGAGGAAGAGGGGATTGCAAAAAGAAATGCTATCTTCCAGATCTTTGAATCTGATATTCTTGCGGAACAGTCAGGAAGATTGTATCAAGATGGCTATTACCTTAATTGCTATATCGTAGCATCGAAGAAAGCAAAGTGGTATTTGACAAAACGGTATCTGGAGATTGAAGTCACCATTGCAACAGATCATCCGGACTGGGTACAGGAAAGAGAGTACAATTTCCTGAAGACAGAAGGCGCGACGATTGAAATGGATAATCTGAAGAAATATCCATACAAATACGGATATTATTATCTGAATCAGGTATCATCTTCCTCGATCAATAATGTTAGTATCACGGAATCAGATTTTGTGCTGCGGATATATGGTTCCGTATCAAAACCGCTTGTGAAGATTGGAGACAATACCTATCAGGTCAATGTTTCTTTAAATGCCGGTGAACGATTAGAGATTGATTCACGGAGAAAAACGGTTAAATTGGTGCATACTGACGGGTATGCTGAAAATGTTCTTTGGTCAGCCGTAAAAGAGTATTATATCTTTGAGAAAATTGTAGCTGGTACGCAGATCGTTGCGTGGAATGGTAGTTTTTCTTTCGATCTAATCTTGATTGACAAAAGGAGTGAACCATTGTGGAAGTAATGTATACAGACGTAAACAGGCTTCCACAAGGGAGCCTTGAAAAATATTCCGTTGATCTGGAACTCGGAGGCAATAATGACTTTGAGCTTCAAATGAATGTGAAAAATCACTGCATGAGTGCCGGATGCATCTGGTATGTAAAAGACGAAGAATACGGCGGTATTGTGGATGATGTAAAAGTCGACACAGAAAAATCCAAGGTATATTATTCCGGAAGAAGTTGGCGTGGTGTTCTGGAAAAGAAAGTGATCCGACCGGACACCGGAAAAGATTACCTGACAGTATCCGGTGATGTACATGATATTCTTGCATTGCTGATAAAGCGGTGTGATCTGGTAGATATGTTTGCTGTTCCGGATACGTCTTCCGGAATACAGATAAGCAATTATCAATTCCCGAGATACGTCGATGCTTATTCAGGCATTGTAAAAATGCTGTCTGCTGTTGGGGCAAAGCTGAAAATAATTTACAACGACAAGGATTCTTGTGTGAATATATCAGCTGTCCAGATCGAAGATCTGTCGGAAAAATATGAGTATTCCGATGACTACGGAATGAAGATCATAATCGAAAAGAAAACCGGAGGGGTGAATCATCTGATCTGTCTCGGAGCTGGCGAATTGGCAGCCAGAACAGTGATTGATTTGTATGTAGATAAGACAGGAGAGATCAGTGAAAAACAGTCATATTTTGGAGAATATGAGATTGCAGAAACATATGATTATGGAAATTCTGAATCTGCTGCAGAGCTGAAAGAAAAAGGAATTGAACATCTGAAGGAACTGAAAAGTTTGGATTCTGTCTCAGCATCATTCAGTAAATTGGATGTAGATATCGGTGATATTGTTGGTGGAAGAAACCGGGCGACAGGAATTGTTCTGAAAGAACCGGTTACGCAGGAGATTGTAAAAATAAAAAATGGCATAGAAACTATAACATATAAGGTTGGTGAGGAATAACAATGGCAACAAATTATTTAGATACAGGAGATACAGGACGTGCAGTTAGTGCAGAATCTGACGGTGCACTATTTGCCGGGATTTTTGGAAGTGCAAAATATGTATTAGAAAACGGCAGCCAGTTCAAGGCAGAGGTACAGTCCAATAACATTGTAAAAATCTCTGATGGTGATGCAGTTATGTACGGACGACACGTAAGGATTCCGGCAAATGACAGTGCACTGGTGACGATTAACAATGGACATTCTGGAACAAACAGAGTTGATCTGATCGTGTTCCGGTATACAAAGGATAGCACCGGAAAAGAAACGGTTGATCTGGTTGTGATCCAGGGAGAAGATTCTACCGGTACGGCTACAGCACCGACGGCGGTGGATGGAAATATACTGACCGGTGCAATGCAGTCAGACTTTCCTCTGTATACCGTGGAACTGAATGGAATCAACATTGTAAAGGTGAATCCACTGTTCAATGTGATCGGTAATATCAGCAAGTTAAAGGAAGAGCTTACTGAATTAAATAGCAAATTAAAAAATGCAGAGACAACAATAAACAATAATTTAATGAGTATAAACACATATCTCGTGACACTTAATACTTCTAACGTAAAAATGTCCGATTCATGGATTGAGTGCAATAGAATTGGGAATTTGGTGATGGTCAATGGATGCACCAAAATCACAAAAAATGTTAATGTATATGCTGGCCTTAATATTGCAAGTGGAGTACCTGCTCCATGCTGTGATAAACAGCTTTATATTGGAGCAATAACACAAGATAATACATATTCCAGTTGCCTTCTTAGTGTTAGTAAGAATGGTGAAATCGATCTCTATGTCAGATGGCAAAAAGCTTTAGCAGGAGATGTTTTTTATTATGAGTTCTGCTATATATGTAAATAGTCATTGTTTTACAAGAACTTCAATCAATTCGATTAAAATAATTGCTATTTAGTTCAGAATCCCTCTAAAAAGAAGAAAGGGGCAAACAGAAAAATGAAAATCACATTCAATGACGGTCAGGAGTTGCAGATCCAGCAGGCAGCAGTCCAGTCAGACGGTGCACTTCTGATCAAGACAATCTCGGCAACGGAAGAGCAACTGAAGACAATCTTCTCTGATACAATGACAACCAAGAGAATGACCGTCCAGGAACGCGGAACAGAAGATGTTGTGTATGAAAACTACACAAAGCTCGATGCAATCGTGAAGTACACGGCCGGCATTCTTGGTGTGTTAATGTACCGGGAAGGAGAAGATCCGGACAGCCGGATAACAACACTGGAGGCACGACTTAAAGAAGCAGAAGAGAAAAATACGAACCTGCAGTCAAGAGTCG